>CALJIY010000510.1 GCA_937973945.1 uncultured Saprospiraceae bacterium
GGGCGGGGAAGAGAGAGTAGAGACGTATTTCGATTAGAAAACAACGAAATTTCGTCATTTTTTAAACGAAATCTGTCTCTACTCTCTGCTCTCTATTCTCTGCTCTTTAAAATGTCCAGTAGTGTGTGTATAGAATTAAATGCTGTTTATATTTTTTATATCAAAAAAAATTAACAGTAGAATGGCTAATATCCTTTTATAAAAAGAATAGTAAACTGCTAATAATCAATGCTCTAAACATTAATTCTTGTAAAGAAAATTTAAATTGGTTGTGGTAAATATTATTGTTGGTGATTGATTTTATTAACTGAAAATCATCGTTACGGTAAGTAATAACACTATACAAATGTAGGTTAGAAGCTTGTGGTAACTGAGTACGTATAATCAAATATTACAGTATTTTTTTTGGGAACATTTACAATGTATTCAAATTGTTAGAATCATATAGAATATGATCTATCAAAAAGAGGCAAACCGATTGTTTTTAATATAGAGATTCCCAAATTCCTGATATTAAATCGGTTTACCTTACTAGCATAAGCAAATTATTGTTTCTTTATTCCTAGGAGCACAGATAAAAAAGAGTGTTGGGATAATCAAGCAGTTTATTAATCTTCCATTATTATTCTTGCAGGTACCCCAACACTTTCATCATGCACCCAGTTAATATCTTTGTTACTTTGATCTGATATCAAAGTCTTCTATTTTATCTTAATTGCAATCTTGTCGTCCAATTCAAAAAAGGCAATGAATACTTCTTTTCCTTAAATAGCTTTTTAGTGTTTCATAGTGTGCCGCTCTTTTGCGGTCTTATTTTTTTGCAGGTATAATAGCTCCGTTTTTCTTTATTGGACATAACTCGATCAGGAGTGATAAGGCCAAGTAATGGCCCTAACTCTTCTAATAGACTACCCAACTTGAAAACATCAGGAGTGGTTTGTTCCTTCTGTTTCTTTGCTATTATAAATGCTGCTATTTGCAGTCAGGAAAGAAGTATTCTATCGCTGTTTCATTGTGTGAATTCTTACTAATTTGTTTTGCAATACTTAAATCTTTTGGCAGTAAGCATTAGCTTTTCCTGCCAATTTAAAACTACTTAAATCGGTTACGGTTTATAAAAAAAGGATAATTAATTGTTTGTGATTTTGATCGCCTCGTAGACCTAAAATACGGAAGTATTTTGTATGGGACATACGATTATATGAAGACATTATCCGTAGATAATGGCTTGGATCACTAGATGAATCAAAAAGGACATCTAGTCTTAAACCAAATTCAATATTTGGTTATACCAAAATGATATAATGCGATTTTTTTTCAACGGATACTATAATGTAGTATCGTTGTAACTGGGTCGGTATCGGGATGGGATGACGTTTAACAAGTATCTTAAAGATTATTTGCTAACGTTTTATATATTATTATTTTTCAAATATAATGCCAAAAAGAACTCTCTTTTAAAAAACAATATATCTAATGAACTTATATTCTCTTTATTGTAAATATTATGCCAAATCATAATATGTTTCAACTACAAAAAATTTTTTCAGTCTAAACTGCTGATTATCAATATATTAAAAAATAAATATTATTTTAATATAAATTCTCACCCTTAAATTAAAATACATTTTTGCATCACTTCTATGTAAATACTTACACACATCTTCGAAAAATACCTCAATTATTTTAAACTCATCAAATAAGCTAATAAATCTTTCAATTCATCTTTACTTAAATTTCTAGTCAATCCTGTAGGCATTAAAGATACCGGGCTAACATCTGTCTCCGCGATCTCTTCCATTGGAATTTCAATAAGCTCATTATTGGCTTGTCGAATTAAAGTGGCTGTATTGGTTTTTCGATGTAGTAAACCACTTATGAGTTCTCCATTCTTTTTAGTAATCAAAACTGTTTCATAATTTTGTTTGATATCTGAATTGGGGTTTAAGATAGATTCCAACAGAGAATTTGGACTCATATAAGCACCTACTGTTGTAAGGTTCGGACCAGATAGACCGCCTGCAAATTGCGTTCGATGACAATTACCACAAAGTAATTCTGGCCTTCTATAAATTCGTCTTCCTCTAGACCTACTCCCATTTTCAATAGCATCTTTAATTAATTGTGTTTTCTCTGCTGCTGATAGCTCCATTCCTATAGCTTGAATATTTCCTGCATCTCGAATGGCCGTTTCTAAATCTTGCAGCGGCAAACCAGATGATTGCACAACTTTTAAACCTACGTTTGCCGCATTTTCTGAAATGCGTTTTCCAGTCAAAGCATTGGCTAAAATTGCTGGACCATTTTCTAATTTCCTAAAAGCTAAAAAGAGAAATTCGGACAGATTGGTATCTTCCAGCTTTCCCAATAAACCGACCGCATTAGCTGCTGCTGCCTGAGGCGCTGCCTCAATCCAGACTGTTGTCGCTGCTGTTTGGTTCTCTAAGTCAGCTGCTGATTGCGCAATGGATTGTATCTCTTCCAATTGACCCATCTTGACCAATGCCTTACATGCAGCCAATTTCTCCTGTATATCGCTAGCTTCTTCCATTTTTTGGGTAATCATTGGTGCATACTTATCCGCTTTCCAACGACCAGCTAGGTGAAAGGCCTCGATCCTTAAGTCTTCGTTTTTGTGATTGAATAAAGTAGTTAGTGGATCTAAATTAGTAGGTTTGGCATCATAAGCAGCAGGTGCATTCACTAAAGCGCTTATTAAAGAGACCTCTTCTTCCTGAATGGCTTTTTGTAATACTTTATCTTTTGCATCGGCATCCCCAATTTTTGCCAGCACTTGCCATGCTTTGTTTGCCAGCTTGGGATCTAGATTTGCTTGGTTAATTAATTGATTGATGATTGGTACGACTCGCTTATCTTCCGTTGTCAGTAAGCAATATATTTTTTTATTGATATCTCCATCAAAAAAGTTAGCAATCTCTGCTATTTTGGGTAGCCAGGCTTCTTTTAATTGGCGTAAAGTTAAATCTAAAGCGAAGCTTAAATTTTCATCCATCGGATGATCTAATACTTTTATTACTAATTCTGTCGCTTCCTTGTCCCCCACTCCTCTTAGCGCATGAATCGCTTCTAAACGCACTTGTGGGTGTTTGTCCTCAATTAATATTGCCAATTTATCTAGATGATTAGGAGCTATTTTCCAATTCGAAAATTGTCGGATAGCGGCAGCCCTAGCCTGCGGGATAGGCGACTCTAATGCAGCTAAAATAGTTGGTTCATCATAGTGATCTAAAGCAGCTAACAACCATAAACCTTCTAGTCGATACCGTGCTGCTTGCTCTGAATTGCCTTTAATATTTTTTATCCAACTAACAACTGCTTGTGGATCTCCTTTTTGTTCAACATATGCCCGATTAGCTTGTAGACGCGTATATTGTTCGGGCGATTTTAAAAGCGCTAATAGATCTGTCTTTGTAGCTGTTTGTAAATTAACTGGCTTTATTAGTGGACGCCCTTTTTTAGTGAGTTTCCAAATTCGGCCATGGGTCTTATCTCTTATTGGATGATGAAAATCTACTTCTCCATGGTCGATGATGGGATTATACCAATCCACAATATATAAAGCCCCATCGGGTCCAATTTTGGCATCTACTGGTCGATAAGAACGATGATCTGATCGTAAAACAGTTTCTACTTCTTCTGATCGGTATCCACTTTTATGAGGACTTACTTTATATCGAACGGTTCTATTGGCTCTAAAGTCATTGGTAATCATAGTCCCTTGCCAACTCTTGGGAAAGTGTCGGCTGTAAATAACTTCTGCAGCTGTATTTTTAGGGGTGTTCTTATTCAGTCCTGCCAATACAGTTGGTGCCCCTACCGCCGTTGCATGTGCAGATTCTGGAAATACATAATTGAATCCAGAAGACCCAGCGCCATCCGTTGCAAAAGATTGCCCCCACTGATCAAAAGCTTCTCCCCAAGGATTAATTAATCCTCTGCTATAAATTTGTAAATGTTCATTCTCTGGTCGAAACGCCCAAATACCAGAGCCATTTAAAATTCGAGTACCATAGGGCGTTTCTACAAATGAATTGATGTAAATAGATTGGGTAAAGTGTAAGTTACCCCAAGGCGTCCAACGCAAACCATGAATCATATGATGAACATCTGCATTTCCAAAACCATCATACACGACTCGCCGCTCATCTGCGATATCATCTCCATTGGTATCTGCAAAATAAAGTAGTTCCGTAGAAGCCGTTACATAAGCTCCACCTGCAACTGGCATGACCGAATGTGGCACCAGCATATTTTCAGCAAATATCGTATGCTTATCTGCTTTTCCATCCCCATTGGTGTCTTCTAAAATAACCACTTTGTCATTGGGTTCTCTGCCAGGGACAATGTGCGGATAGGTGCTACTCGTTGCCACCCACGCTCGTCCTTTCGTATCCCAATTAATATTAATGGGATTAGCAATCATCGGGTCTGATGCAAATAAACTTATCTCATAACCATCAGCTATATCAAAAGCAGCGATTTCTGCTGCTATATTAGGCGTAGGGATAAATGCAGGCACTTCATCTTCTGGATAATCCTTAGGTGGTGACCATGCTTTAATTAGTTCAATTTCCACATCATAAGTTTGACTAGAAAGTAAGCGATTAATTTCTCTTTCTTTTTCTTCGACCAATTTTTTTAAATCCTCCATCTCATACGCTAAATGTCCCATCTCATGTCGCCGAAATAGATAAATATAGGCTTCATTTAAGGGTCTTAGTCGATATCGGTGTAAGCGATTTTTTTCTTTAATGGTCGCCATCAAACGTTCCTCCTCCAAAGAATCTTGCAGCAGCGTAACAAAGGACAGGGTGTCTTGACTATTGGCAGCTAGCTTCCCATTGATGTAAATGGCAACTGGTTCTTTTGAAATTATTTTACCTGTGTATAACATTTCATCAGGCTGTAAAGTAAAACTGACTCCATTCACGGTGGACACCCAAGCTGTTGTTTCACAATCTTTGGCTTCCAATATTTTTGCATGTTCATCAAGCCTTAAGACAAAGTTTTGTTGGTTTTTGATACCTAAGTTTTCAAGTAAAATCTCATTCATTTTATGATAGCCTGTTCGATTAAGCTGTACTCCATTTTCTGTATAATTTTGTTCCTTAGTATTGGTAATCAGGTCCTTATATAAATCAATGAATAAGTAGCCCTTGTTTGAAGCTTGTTCTTTTATAAAATCTCTTGTTTTGCCTAACCAATCATTTCTCCTTTCTACATCTGTTAAATTAATAGCCACTTTTTCCTGTTTGGGAGGAGACAATAAAATAAGTTTTATTCCTTTTCCCTCTACTTCCTGTAGTAATCGTATATATCCACTTTTAAATAATTCGAACTCTTTTTCAGTTCTCAAAAAAGCGGTTTCTCCACCATAACCTATTATCAAAGTGCTCGGTGCCGCTGCGGATATATGTTCCATTAAGACCT
Organism: uncultured Saprospiraceae bacterium; assembly: GCA_937973945.1. GTDB lineage: Bacteria > Bacteroidota > Bacteroidia > Chitinophagales > Saprospiraceae > JAFMDF01. Next base: position 5,452 of record CALJIY010000510.1, read on the forward strand.
TTGAGCCAAAGCCCTCCTCTGCTGTTGGGGGTTGCCAAGAGCGCGTGTTTTGGGCGGAGCCAAATTGAGATCTAGCGACACCAAATACATCATCCGCTGCCCAAGCAATATTTCTAAAACTAATCGCTTGTCCTACATATTGCTGTAGCATAGAGCGTTCAAAAAAGCCATAATTTTCCATACTGGAAATAAGGGAACCACCGACTAAGGCAATTCTTTTAATATCTTTTTTGTGGAGTACTGGATTGGAATGAGGTTCAGACTGGGATTCTGAATGGGAGATTTGATTAGGTTGGCAACTGAGTATTAGCCCTACTAGCAGTATAGTATATAGTATTTGGTTTTTCATTTTTTGCAATTAAAAGCCTGGCTGATTGGTATGCTAAAAGTGTTCTTTCAAAGAAATAAAAGAAGAATCCCCATTAAAGTATAAAATTTATCTAGCTTTAATACACTGAAACAAGAAATATTTAGTTTTTGTCGAGTCAGTTTAGCAATAGACCGACAACATATAAATAATAAAGCTAGCTATGTTTAAATCTAGAGTATTAACAACACAATCATCCTTAATCCTTCTAACAGTTGTCTTTTCGATCTCTTTCTGGACCTGTTCCACGACAAAGGTGCCACAAAAAGAAAAAATGTCAGAGGGGCTGACTATTGGCGCTATCACCTACAGTTGGAGAAGTATGTCCTGGGATGCAAAAGAAGTCTTAGAATTTTGTAAAGAAACAGGAATCACCTCTATTGAAATGATGGGGAGTGTCGCAGAGGATTATGCTGGTATCCCCCCAGCACCACCAAGATTGAGACGAGGAGAAAAGATCTCTCCAAACGAACGAACTTCTTATAGAAAAAAATTAGCCATAGCAAACGAGGCTCGACGGAAATGGAGAATAGCTGCCTCAATGGATAAATTCAAAGAGTTGCGGAAAATGTATAATGCGGCAGGTGTAAATATCCATATAGTAAAGTTTGCACCTGCTCGATGGACGGATGAAGAAATTGATTATGCTTTTGTGGCAGCGAAAGCACTTGGCGCAAAGGGCATTACACAAGAGATTGGATTAGAAGCAGCCGAAAAAATGGGTAAATTCGCCGAGAAACATCAACTATATGCCATTTTTCACAATCATTTACAACCGGGTGAACCTGGATTTAATTTCGATGATTACTTAGCTTTTTCTCCGATGAATATGCTCAATTTTGATGTAGGGCATTATGTTGGTGCTACTGGCAAACATCCTAATGAAATTATCGAAAAATACCACGACCGAATTGTTAGTCTACATTTAAAAGATAAAACGGCTAAAGGGAAAGATCCTGAAAATAAGAATATGCCTTGGGGGACGGGTGATACTCCTATTAAAGAAATTCTACAATTGATTCAAAAAAATAAGTGGCCAATTCATTGTGACGTAGAATTGGAATATGATATTCCAGCAGATTCAAATGCAATTATAGAAACAGCTAAATGTGTTGCTTTTTGTAAGGCAGCGCTTCGGTGAATAAAGTGGACAAAATAAAGAGATAATACAGTAAGTTGGCTGGTTCGAATCCTGCCGGCCACGATACACATCTCCTTTATAAAGGTACTTCCTTTATATAGGTACTATTAGATTTCTCAGGGTACCAAACCGAGTGTAATGCACTAAAACTAAAAAAGCTCTGTAAATCTTACGATTTACAGAGCTAATTATGTCGGGGCGGCAGGATTCGAACCTGCGGCCCCCTGTTCCCAAAACAGGTGCGCTAACCGGACTGCGCTACGCCCCGAACTAAAATTGACGGAGGTCAACTTATCTTTTTACGAAGTGGCGGTGGAGGCGGGATTCGAACCCGCGGAACAAGTTTCCCCGTTCGTCAGTTTAGCAAACTGGTGGTTTCAGCCACTCACCCACTCCACCAAATTATATGATGAAAATCTCGTGAGAGATTCGCTTTTCTTGTAAAGCAGCGCAAAGGTAATTAACCTTTAACTAAAAAACAAGGGACTTTTTTAAGAAGTTTTATTTTTTTTATTCTTTACTTTTTTATCGAAAATAGAACCATTGTTCTATTGGATTAGTTCCTAAAGTCTGATTAAAAAACGGTAGTATTTTTAATAGGTTGCACTTAGTAACAACTATAAATATAAAAAGGCCTGCCCAACTAATTGGCAAGCCCTTTATTTTTTACAGCAGCATTTCATGCTGTATGGAATTAATAACGTTTATAAACCAAGTGAGTGATTGACTATCAGCCAAGTACACAAGTTAACTAGACCATAATCCCAATTTGTGCGCTTCGAACTGCCTCAAAGATAAAAAAACTTATAATTTAATGCGAATTCTTAGGCCTAAAATTATATAAAAAAAATTGGGCAAGTACAGAATTTGTACTTGCCCAATTGTTTAGTGGGAAGTTTGTTATCTAAAGTGCATAATACGTTTATCTTATTAATGTCACATCTCCACTTAAAGTCGATGTAGAACCGTCATTTAGTCGAACTTCAATGGCATATATGTAGACATCAGGATTCTGTCTTTGCCCTTTATATCGCCCATTCCATCCTTGTGAAGGCGTATCATTATCGTAAACCTTGGTTCCCCATCTATCAAAGATTTTAAAATCTAACACTTCCGTTACCTCACTACATCCTGATTCTGATAGTATGACATTGAAAAAATCATTCGTGCCATCACCATCTGGTGTAAAGGCATTGGGTAACATTGTTCCATTCGGGTTAAATACACCGATATTATATTCGTAGGTCTCGGTTCCAAAGCAAACATCGTTTACGGTTAAGGTGAAGGACACATCCGTGCTTGTATTTAAAGTTGGTGTTGTACAATTTCCAATTGCACCACCATCTGGACAATCTAATATGCCTGCTTGATCAAATACTAAGGACGCTACCCCATTGTTTACGATAGGTAAAGGGAAGGAACTGCCTGTAACAATACAGGTATCTAAGCCTCTTGCAACAACAGGAACTGCATTATTAACAGTGATCGTTTTTGCAATCTCATCCATACAGCCATTTGAGCTATTTTCTACCTGTAAGGTCACGACAAAGTCCCCGGTACTAGCATAATCTAGTAATGGAGAGACACTATTTGACGTTTCGCCATTACCAAAATCCCAAGTAAAAGTATTACTACCTATGGATTGATTAGAAAAGGAAACATTTGAATTACAAGGGTCTGTTGAAGCTGTAAAATCTGCTATGACTTGATTAACCGCTATATTAGCCTCCGCTGAAATCGTACAACCTTCTGGTCCTACTAAGTCTAATTTTAATGGCGCTTGGCCATTAGGAGGTACCTCGTCTACGACAAAAGTTTTGGTAGGCTCGTCTGTTCCTGATGTTTCTCCTTGGAATAACCAAGAGTAAGAAGAAACGCCTACTAAATTAACAGCACTAGCCATTACTTCTTCTCCTTTACAGAATGGTCCACCATTTAATTGTATTTCTCCTTCTGGGCCGATAAAATTGAACACTCGATCTGTTCTATCTGCACAACCATAAGAGGTTTGGGTATTCAACGTAACGGTAAACAAACCTTTTCCGAAAAAGGAAATGGCTTGCCCGCCTATACCACTACTACCATTCCCAAAATTCCATACAGATGATAATGGACTCGTTGTTTCTGAAGTATTAGAGAAGGCTACATTCTGAGAATGACACAATGGATCATTCCCATCCACACCAGTGGCAAAAGAAGCAATTGGATAATCTTGCACATTTACAGTTGTCGTAGCTTGTCCAGGGCAGCCTGTAGATTTTTCACTAAAATTCAAAACTACCTCATAAGTACCTCCTTCATTATAGGTGGTAGAGGTACTAGATATATCAGAACCAGCTCCGTTGCCTAAATCCCAATTGAAATTCAAACTAGAGCCTCTTTCTGTAAAGTCTGTTGCAGAGAAATTCACCGTCTCTCCTGCACATATATTTGGTATAGCGGGGTCAGTCGTGATTTGACTTTCTGGATTATAAGTTTCTATGACCATCGTCTTCTCACCTGGACAACCTTCACTATCTTCTATACTCAAGGTCACTGTAATCGATCCTTGCCCAGGATCAAATCCGTAGGTATAGCTAGCATTCTCCATTTCCGACATGCCAGTACCATCACCAAAATCCCACATATAGGTTTCAATGTTTTCAGCAGTAGTGGTACTGTTATTATCAAAACTAACAGACATTGGAAAACAGATGGTAGATTTATCCATAGTAAAATCTGCAATCGCTTCATACACAAATATAGGATGAGACGAAGTGTCGACACATCCATTCACATCTTCCACTACTAATTCAATCGTATAAGCACCTGTATCTGGATAGGAAATTTCATCATTTGTTGGTTCAGGAATCGTTAGTGGTCGGAGCCCCGGATGGTCAAAATGCCAAGTATATCCTTTGAAACAAGAGGTGTCTACATCTTCCGCTAAACTAGCATCTAAACTAACTGGTTGACCTTTACATTGAGAGAATTCGACCATTCCTACAGAAGTCAAATCCCTGACCTTTACAATCGTGCTATCTACAGATGCAGGACAGCCTGTGGCTGGGTTCTCTGCAATCAATCGTACTTTATAATCTCCCGAACCATAGGTATGTGTTGGGGTATCTGCGGTATCCATTTCGCCATCCCCAAATTCCCAAGTAAGCGTAGTAGCTTCATCACTAAGGTTTGTAAAACTTACATTCAGTGGGTCATCACATGGAATCGTATAATCAATTTTCGCAACAGGTCCTTTTATGGTAATAAAATTTGTTTTTGTAATAGAGTCTAAACAACCATTATAGCCCACTACCATGGTTACCCCAAAGGTACCCGCCGAAGATTCAAATGGAATAGCAGGGTTGGCTTCATTAAAACAATGAGACGAACTACCATTGTTGGTATAATAATGCCATTCATCAATTAAATCAGAATTAGAATTATCAGAAAAAGTAATCGCCTCTCCTTGACAGGCCTCTGTCTTGTCCGTAGTAAAATCTGGTGTAATCGCACTCCCCACTTCTACACGAACACTGTAAGAGGTATCCACACAACCTAATGCATTCGTGATTACCAATTGAACATCATACTCTCCTGAATTATTAAAGGTATAGCTATGCGGATCGGCAGTGCTAAAATTAGCCGTCTCGCCATTCCCATAGATCCATTCGTAGTTGATAATATTTTGCGTTGATCGGCTTGAGTCTGAAAATTCTACTGTCAATGGCCAACAGCCAGAGACCGTGTCTGGCATAAAACGAGCCAATGGAATATCTAAAATTAATTCTTGTGTGGAAGAATCTACACAACCTGTCGCTGTGGTAACGGTTAGGGTTGGATTAAATTTAAATTCTCCGTTTTCATGATAAGGAGATTCATTATCTGCATAATAGTCATGTACAATAGATGCTGTCGTACTCGTACTGTCATCATCAAATCTCCATTCATACTGAACATCCGTCCTATTCACCAATGGATTAAAAGATACAGCGAATGGCTCTGAACAACCATAATTAGGATTCATCGCGAACATCGGTTCTGCTTTGTCTACCATTATAGTCTTAGATATATCATCACTACATCCTCCTGGTGAGTTTGCTATTAATCGAATAGTATACTCTCCAGCTTCCGTAAAGGTAATTTCTGGATTAACATCCGTAGAGGACGTAAGCCCCACAATGTCCCAAACATAATCTGCCGCAGAGGAGGTATTTTCAAATACAACTGGCACCCCTGCACAGACATTCTCTGGTACATTAAACGATGGAACTGGAGAACCAATACTCACTATAGAAGAAAAAGTCTTCGTACATCCTTTTACAATATCCGTGGCATTCAAGGTAACTGTATAGTCCCCATTTTCGGTATATGTCTGAGGCCCAGGATCTGCTTCTGTAGAAGTCATTCCATTACCAAAATCCCATTCAAAAGTAATATTACCGTTATTCGGCGTTTGATTGCCAAAAGAAACAGTTAATGGAGCCGAGCAGCTTGCTGCTGGGTTAGGGTTGGTCGCAAATCGGACCGCTGGACCCGCTACTACTTCTACAGCATTTGGAAATTGCTGTGTGACATCACAAGTCTCATTAGAGGTATTTACCTCTAATGCTACTGCGTATACGCCTGGATCTGCGTAGGTCTTCATAACACTTTCTCCTGTTACAGAAGTTCCGTCATTAAACACCCAACGCTGAGATAAGACCTCTATGCCATTAGGGATAGCCGTTGTGTTTGTAAAAGTCACATCCAATGGCGAACAACCACTCATCGGTTCTGCTGCGATGGCTAAATTAAGCTTGTCTGATACCTCTATAGTAATAGTGCCAAGGACCGGACTTGTTTCCGACGCCCGAAACTCTACCTCATAAGTACCTGGTGCCGTAAATAAATTACTTGGATTAGCCACTTCAGAAGTACCTTCGTCTTTAAAATCCCAAAAATAGGTAGTCGCATCTGCTGGTGCTGTAAATTCGACGCGTAATGGAATACAACCTGAAGTTACATCTGCTGTTTGTGCATAGAGTCCTATGCTCGACAAAAGGGATATAACGACTATTAATAGGTGGGTAAAACGGTTCTTTATCATAATGATTTCGGAAAATTTTGCAAGGATAAGACAAGTTTAATGGACAGATGAAAAATAATAACATCGATTATTTATGTAAACAAGTCTAAAACAAGGATCAAAAATAACAATTGATATAGAAAGTTGTGAAACCATTTGGTAATTTCGCAATATAAATGACTGAATCCTTTAATGTAGCGATTACAACTGGTTTCATTTATATGAAAATACGTAAGTTTGCTCTCTAAAGAAGTCAGGAGTCAGACCATCATATTGTCAGAAGTCAGATTTATGATGTTGACGCCGCTTAGTTTTGACAAACCGTTAAGAATTAAATATGCAATATACTTTTTATTCGATTTCAACTGTCTTTCTTATACTCTTTTTGAGCGTAAATGTTATAGCTCAAGAGGAACGGCCATTGGTCATAGAAAAATCTGAATTGCCTTGTTTGAAAAAAACATTCAATGTAGTTGCTCATATTGTCAAGAACGAAGGGGATTCTTTGGGGGTAGAACAAGATTCTATTGCCGCAGTATTGGCTAGAGTTAATGACTTATTTGCGCCTATCTGCGTAGATTTCCAAATCTGTGAATTAAAGATTATTGATAACTACCAATATGATACTGTTCAAACTTATGAATGGGATGAACTACAGGTTACCTATCACCAAGCTAATAAAATCAATATCTTTTGGGTAGGCGAATTTGAGTTTGAAAATGAATTATGCGGTGTGGCAGCCTTGGGCGGCATTGCCAATACGGAAAATGGAGGCATTTTAATGAAAAAAGGAGAATGTGTGCATGAAATGGCGATTGCACATGAGTTGGGTCGGTACTTTGGCGTTCCTTACACCTTTGGTGATGGCGAAGAGCGCACAGAAGAGTTAGTCAAAAGTAGCAATTGCGAAGAATCAGGCGATCTTATATGTGATACTCCTGCTGACCCATTTTTGATAGAAGATGAGCCAGCGCAATATGTAGATGAAGCAAAATGTCGATTTACCAATCAAGATCGAGATGATGAAGGCGAATGGTATGTGCCGCAGGTTGGCAATATTATGTCTTATTATCCAGATACTTGTAAGTGCTTTTTCACGGATGGGCAGTATCGAGTGATGGTAGAAACCTATCAGGAAAGTGGGGCTCGGATGTGGTAGGTTGAATTAACAGTATTATCTCTAACCAAAGAAGTAATACTGTTAACTCACAAGGAATTACATATTCTAAAATGAGTATTTCATAATAATATTGTTATGCTTCCTCTATATTCTTTAATTTCATTGTCTCCGAATTTAACTTCGATGAAATAGATATATTCTCCTATACTTATTTTTTCTCCGCTAAATTCCCCACTCCACCAATTGGTATTTGAACCAAACTCAAAATTATTTGCATCGTAGAGTAAGCTCCCCCATCTATTGTATATCAGATACTTTTGTATAGTAGCATCTACCTTTGTATCCTTGAATATTTGAAAAGTATCATTAATTCCGTCACCATTAGGAGAAAATGTATTTGGAATATATACTTTGTTTTTTTCTGTACAGTATTGATTAAAGTTTGGATCGTTTTGCTCTAAACATACCCCACAAACATCTATTACCATAGTTCCATTTATTACGCCTGCACAGTCTGAACAAGACTGATTGAAGTTTGGATTTGCTGGTTCCAGACATAATCCACAACTATCTATTACCGATGTTCCATTTAGTGTTCCTGCGCAGTCTGAGCAAGATTGATTGAAATCTGGACTAGCTAATTCAAGACATATACCACAGCTATCTAGTATTGCAGTGCCATTTGGTACTCCTGCACAATCTAGACACGATTGATTGAAATTTGAATCATTTGCTTCCAGACATACGCCACAATCATCTAATACTAAACTGCCATTTAGTACGCCTGTACAATCTAAACAAGATTGATTAAAATCTAGACTAGCTGAGTCTAGGCAAATCCCACAACTATCTATTATTGCCATGCCATTTGGTGTTCCTGCACAATCTATACACGATTGATTGAAATTTGGATCATTTGTTTCTAAACATACGCCACAATCATCTAATACTAAATTGCCATTTAGCATCCCTGTGCAATCCAGACAGGATTGGTTGAAATTGGGATCACTTGGCTCTATACATACACCACAACTGTCTAC
>CALJIY010000511.1 GCA_937973945.1 uncultured Saprospiraceae bacterium
TAGGAAAAATCATATATCAGAAATCATACATTATACTTCTTATATCCATCTAGTTCAAAACGTGATGGATATATGATTTCTGATGTATGATGTAAGATTTCTGATTTTTCTGCACGTTCAAAAAGAACTCCGTGCCCCAGTGTCTCCGTGTTCAAAAAAGACTCTGTGTGCTCAGTATCTCTGTGTTCCAAAATATGTCAACATCAAAAAAGGACTCCGTGCCCCAGTGTCTCCGTGTTCAGAAAAGACCCTGTGTGCTCAGTATCTCCGTGTTCCAAAATATGTCAACATCAAAAAAAGAACTCCGTGCCCCAGTGTCTCCGTGTTCAGAAAAAACTCCTAACCTCTACTTCCTCTATAACTCCTGACTCAATAACCCATAAATAGTCTTCACCCCATCAAAATAATTACCAAGACGTAAATTCTCATTGGGACTATGTTGATTATTATCACTATTGACCAATGGAATAACGACCGCAGGAACGCTCAGCGTATTAATAAATGGAGAGGTAGGTAAAGTGCCGCCCATTGTTCGAAGCCGCACAGGGTCTGTTCCAAAAGTTGTTTTAATCGTTTTAAAAACCCACTTGCCTAAATCAGAATCAAAGTCTGTCCGAAACGCTTTCGTTACTCCTCTAGAACTAATTTGACAAATCTTTGGGTGTTGAAATCGTTCCCTAGACGTAGGTTTTTTATCGGTAATAAAATACCCTTGATCTTTGATATGTTGCGTGACTAATTCCTTCAAGCGATCGCCATCAGATTCTACAACGAGACGTAAATCTAATTCTGCCATAGCAGTAGCAGGTACAATAGTACGCGCCTCTTTACCGACCCAAGCAGAAGAAAGTCCTCTAATATTTAAGGAGGGATATTGAATACTTTCTTGATAGCTATTGCCAACCAAATCCATCTCTCCAATACCTAGCTTTGCTTGTAATTCTTTTTCTTTGTCAGGAACACTAGCTAATATCTTTTTTGTCTTTTCATCTAATTCAATGCCATCGTAATAACCGGGGATCGTTACCCTGCCTCGATCATCTTTCATACTAGAGAGTAGTTGCGATAAGCGCAATGCAGGATTAGGCGCATAATTTCCATAATGGCCACTATGTAGTGGGAAGGTGGGGCCAAAAACTTTTAGACTCATCGTAGTGATCCCTCTAGCCCCATAAGAAATAGTTGGTTGATTATTAGGGTGCTTAGGGCCATCAAATATGAGGAGCATATCCGCTGCTAAAACTGCTTTATTATCTAGTACGGCTTGCGCCAAATTTGGAGAGCCTTTTTCTTCTTCAAAATCTAGAATAATCTTTAAGTTATAGGGTAATACTTTTCCTTGATCCTTCAGCGTTTTCATAGCCGTTAAAAACATAACAAAAGGCGATTTGTCATCCGAAGAAGAGCGGCCGAATATTCGCCACTCTGGATTGAGTTTCTCTTCTGTCAGACGATTCCAATCAATTTGCGTCCAGCCTTCGCCTTCAACCTCTTCTTTTAATACGGCCTGATAAGGATTGTCTTGAAACCAAAAACTAGGATCAACTGGCTGTCCATCAATATGAAAATAGAAAAGAACAGTGGGTTTATTTGAAAGTTGTTTTTTTTGTGTTGCCAATAATAAAGGCACGGTTGGTGTTTCTAATCGCTGACTAGTGAAACCAAAATCAGCTAATTCCAAAGCACACCAAGCTACATTTAATTCAATATCTTCCTGATCGTTTGCATCATTTGGAATGGCTAATAATTCTTTTAACTGAGGGAGAGAAGCGACAGCATCAGCGTAGGTAATGTGTTGGGTATCAATAGGCTGCGCTGTTAAGTTCATAAGAGCACTACCAATAATTAGCAGCGTAAATAAATGTTTTATCATTGATTTTGTTTTAATACACTTTTAGATGTTTTCAGAAGTCAGATCGTCCTTCCAGGACTGTCAGGAGTCAGACTCATTTGTTTTCTAATTATAATTTCTTCGTTAGACAAAAAACAATACTATGATCTATTGTTATTACATCGCCATATTTCAGCGGTACTGAATTTTTAACTAAGCCATTTCCATCTGGTATGTAGCCTCTTTTGATGTACAAAATCTGTGCAGCGCCATAATCTTTATATACACCGAATCCAATACCAGCCAAGTTTGAAACCTTTTTTATTCTTGCCTCCGCTTCATCCATTAATTTTGTACCTATTCCTAGTCTTTGATATTTCTTCAATATGTTGAAATCAACTATTTCTGGTATTCCCTTTTTTTTAAAAAAAAGATAGTCAGATTGCCATTTAATGGTTAGATAGCCTACAAACTCCGTATCTAATTCTGCAATAATAACATCTCTATCTCCTTTTAATTGATACTCGAAATATTTCTCAAATTGTGAAACTGGTTTATCCCATCCTTGTTTTCGGAAGGCCTCACTTATCCTTTCGCAGTCTGTTTCTCGAATTTCCCTTAAGACTAATGTTCCTTTCATTTTCTCTAATTTTATCTAAAAACCAATGCGCCTACCCTCCACCAACTCTAAAACCTCCAAGGCACAACCCCAAGAAACCGTAAACCCACCACCACCATGTCCATAATTATGAATCAAATTATCGATTCTTTCTAGGCGTAAAGTAGGTCGGCCAGGACGCAATCCAACAACTATATTTTTAACAGGTAATCCCCTGATCTCTTTGACCAACTCTTGACAGCGCTTAATAATTCCTTCTGTGACTACTTCTTTAGGGGAAGTATCTTCTGCATATTTAACTAAGGTTCCACCCAATATAACGCAATCTTTTCTTGGAACGACGTAGGCTAATTCTTCTCCTTTTGCGCCAAAGGTATATTCGGCCAATACACAAGGCACCTTATTGGATGCTTGTAATTGAACGATTTGCCCTTGTATGGCATACATGGTTTGATCATGTAATAACTCTCTTGAGCCGAGCCCAGCACAATTAATGAGTAATTCCTTTTCAGTCGAAAGGGCTACTATATCTTCCACTTTCTTCATCAGAATTTGTCCCCCTAAGGTATGGAAAGTATTTAGTAAGTAGTTTAAATAAATTGGAGTTTCTATTAGTGGGGCCTGTACCATGTAGCCACAAGTACTGTCGACGGATAATTCATTAGGGAAGAGAGGTCTAATAAATTCATTTGGGATAGCAGCTTTCCACCAAGCATCTTCTTCTTTTTGCAATAAAAGTTTAGTAGGAATAATGGATATGCCTGTGTTTGGATAGTTGGCCAGTTTTTGAAATTCTTGATAAGAGATGTTACTCCATTTATTGGCGAGTTCAATAGGTTTGATTTCGTAAGGAAGCCATATGGCGGCGGCTACTGCGGAGGTGGTCTGTTCTGGTAGTTTTTCTGTGATGATTTCTACGGAATAGCCTTCTTTTAGTAAGACGATCCCAGTGGTCATTCCAGAAACACCGCAACCTATGATGGATATTTTTGGTCGTTTCATTTTTTCTGTATTAGACGTAATTCAATACGGAACTACTTTTCTATATTAGACGCTATTCAACGCTGAACTACTTCGTAGTTACACGGATGACACTGATTTTTTAGGTCGTGAGTGATGTTGACGTTTAGTATGATAGCTCAAAAGTCAAAACCACTCATGACCTACAAACCCTCCCATCCGCTAGCGGTTCGCAAACGATCTTTGCTCATGTGTCATCCGTGTGGCTGCAAAGCAGCTCCGTGTTGAATCAAGCCTAACTATGCCTAGAAAAAATTCAAAGTCACTCACGACCTAAAAAATCCGTAGCTTCCGTGTGGCTACGAAGTAGCTCCGCATTCTATTATGTCCTAAGCGTAATCATTAACAACAACTCCCAGCCTCCCCACCTTCCTCCGTACTAAAAGGCATAGCACCACCACAACCCTCAAAAACACCATAATGCGTATCCCAAGTACCATAAAAATCAAAATGTTCCTGAAACCGAGTATCATGCAACATCTTATAGGTATTCCCACAAACCGTCATGATCTTCCCTTTCGGAAAATGATGATGATCGTCTAAATCAAAACTACTCGCATTATTAGGGATGGTGCCTTTATAAGCTATCGCCTGCCCATAATCCTCACACTCGTCTTCCAAACCATCGATTTTAAATAAGCGATAGGTCACCGAGAAAAATTGAATACTGCCACACTTTTCCTGCACTTCTTCATTCTCAATTGTGATCGGATTATTCTTGACACTTCTAGGATCCGTAAAGCCTACCTTTCTAGCCGTTCTTAAAAAATCATTCCAGTATAAAGCACCACTCAAACATTCGCCCCAAAGCACTGGGTCCGCTTGTAACTCCTTGCTAATTCGGCGATCACTATAGACATCACTGAAATACATTTCGCCACCGGGCTTCAATAAATTATAAGCATCCCTTAGCACCTTCTCTTTATCCGTAGCCAAGTTAATGACACAATTAGAAATAATTAAATCAAAGCTATTTGGTGCTAAATCTAGTTGTTCTAACGATTCAATATTCCCTTTTAAAAATTTTGTATTGGCATATGTAAAACCAAATTTCTCTGTATGATAGTCCACATATTTATTTGCCACATCTAATTGTTCTTCTGTCATATCCACCCCAACCACTTCGCCTTTCTGTCCGACCAATTGAGAAAGAATATAACAATCTCGTCCACTGCCTGAGCCTAAGTCTAATATGCGTAAGCCTTCCAGTTTAGCAGGAATTGCTAGACCACAACCATAATATTTGCTTTGCACCTCGTCATGTATATTACTTAATGCATCTATAATATACTGTGGCGGTTTCTCCATCGTACAACAAGCATTGGTCTTTAAATCTTCAGAGGTTTCTAATGCTTTGCCGTAATAGTCTTTTACTTCTTCGTGTTTATTTGACATGTTATATTTTTTAAACTAAATTTTCTTAAATTAAACAATGTTCTTTTTGCATTTGCAAAAAAGAACCAAAAAACCTAGACAAAAGCCTGCCTGTCCCTTCGGGTTCGGAAATACATTCCCTCATCTCCGGTATTTTTGTCGGGCATCCCGCCCAGATGTTGACCAAACAGAACTCACATCTAGGTTAATTTTTTTGGTACTAAGTTAAGTATAACTAAAAATCATATTTTATTCCCAGCTGCATGCGCCATCGAGAATTAAAAGAATCCACAATCCACGGTGCTTGATCAGCAGGAATATTAAAGGAATATTGGGGAACATTATCCTCTACTCCTTGAAAATTTAATAAGCTAAGGCTAGAATTCACTACGTTTGGTACGAAAACCAAATTACCCCAATTTTTGTTCAATAAGTTGAAGACATTAAAAATATCTAGAGAAACAGAGAGTCTATTAGGTTGATTACTATTCTTAGATAAAAATTGCCCAAACTCAATCTTCATATCCAATTGATGGTTCCAAGGGGTTGTTGCGCCATTTCGTACAGCGTATTCCCCTCTATTTTTGCTAAGATAATCATTGTTGCTGATATATTCCTCAAGATTGTTCCACTGCTCGGAAGCAGATAGGATTGTTCCATTTGCATCTATAATGTCTACTAAGGCGATGTCCTCTAATGTCTTTGGAATAAAGACTAAGTCATTCCTAGAAGAACCATCCTTATTCAAATCTCCTTGATAGACAAAACTAAAAGGACTGCCAGAGCGACCACTATAAATCATAGAAATTAAGAGATCTTGTTTTTCGCTAATTGCATACCTGAAAGATTGAGAGAAGATCAATTTATGTCGCAAATCATAATTAGAAAAAGAAAGTGCTGGATCATTGCCTAATAGCGCTTGGTTCCATTCATAATTAGCGGCAGGACTACTCCTTACGGTACTAGAGATATCTTTGCTTTGCCCATAGCTATAGCCGAAGGAAGAATAAGAAAAGTCCGTTTTATGTTCCGCATTAAAACTGACATTATACCTATAGCCTTTGTCCGTATTCGTTAATAAAAAGACATTGGTGAAGTTTTGATTGACTTTTACCGCTTCACCGCTGGTATCATAAAATACTCGATTGTCTGCACCGCTATATGTAGAGAATATTTCTTGTCTATTCAATGTTTTAAAAAGTAAACCTTGGCGGGTATTGGTGTAAGTACCTTCTATCCCGAATGTCCAACGATCAGTAGGGGTCCAATCTATTCCTAAATTTGTTTTCCAATCTCTTGGGAATTTAAAATTTGGATCTAATAAATTAACTTCTGTAATACCAGGTTGGACGTTCTGTAAAGTACCTAATTCTTCTACAATAGGAAGTGGATTAAAAGGCTTTATATCAATATTGAAATAGTTAGTACCAGAAATATACTCTATGTAGCCAAACCATAGATAGGGTAGTTTGCCAGAGAATAAGCCAGTTCCACCTCTGAGCTGTAGGTTATATGAGGGTAGCCGATAGTTGATTCCCAACCTTGGATTCAGCTGTATATTATTACGTAGTTGATTGTCGTATTGGTCAAAATTTTCAGAAGCAGCAATTAAATTACTGACAGGTAGTTCTTGGGTCAAAAATTGGCCATCCATTCTAAGACCGAAACTAAGATCAAGGTTATTAGTCACGCTATATTTATCTTGAAGATATAGCGCCGTCTCAAAAACACCAATGGTGCCAGATGGGTTGTTTTGAACATAATCCAAGGTATTATTTGCTGGGTTGACATTATAGACCCCTCGAACTCTAGAGGGTTCTTCGTTTAAGAAATCTTCTACAGATTTATACTCCCAGCGACCATTCCAAGCAGACAAAAAACCATAATCTACATCGTTTATTTGGGCTTGTACTCCAGCACTGATGGTATGACTACCGTTGATATAAGTTAATTTATCCGTTATTTGTAGCGTTTGGAAGGCGGTATTAAAAACAGAAGCTTCCCTATAGGTTCCGGCAAAAACTCTAGTGGTAGAAGAAGTAGCAATTTGTAAATGAGGGAAAATTCTTCCTTCAAAATCTCTATTTTCGTTGACTATATTATATCCAATTTTTAGATTATTAAAAAGATGATCAGCATTAGATTTTAGTTCTAGCGTAGTACTATTAGCCGTACTATGATGTCGGAAACCTTGGTTGCCAAAATTAAAGAAGGTGGCATTCCATTCTAAATTGTCTGTAAAGCTTTTAACAAAATTATTTCTGATGGTTAGTTTATTTCTATCATTTAATATAAAATCTAAGCGGGTAAAAAACTTCCTGCTTTCAGTAGTTATATCTGCGATTTCAAAAGCACCTGGATCATAGTCGTAGTTGTCCATGAGGTGATCTCTAATTTGGAGGATATTCTCTTTAGAGATATTAGAACCGACGGAACCTGGTGCATTTATGAGTGGTGTATTCGACTTGGCATATTCCATATTTATAAAGAAAAAAACTTTATCTTTTTTGATCGGCCCGCCCGAATTAAGCCCTAATTGATAATCGTAGAAATTGACATCATCTTGTTTCACACTTTCCACAAAATTCCCTAAAGTAGTTTGATTATTTCCGTAAGCGAATATAGAATGCTCGAATTTATTAGTTCCGTTTTTAGTAATAATATCTACATTAGCGCCATTAAAATTACCAATACTCACATCAAATGGAGCCAGTTTTACAGATAACTCTTTAATAGCACCCAAACCAATGGGTTGCGTTTTAGCCAGACTACCCGGCGTACCGTTTGCTTGAGAACCAGCTGCACCACTGGCAGGTTCTTGAAAACCAATGACATCATTAGTTGCCACCCCATCAATATTGAGATTATTGAATCGGTGACTTGCACCGCCAAAAGAATTTAAATTATTTTCTGGTAAAGATCTGGTCAGTTCTTGGATGCTTCTGAAAATGGTCGGGGTTTGTTCTAATAAGTCTTTAGAGATATATTTTTCATTGCCATTTTTAGCTGCATGTGCGGATGCAGTCACTTCTACAGTAGCTAGCGTAATATCTTCATTGATTAATTTAATATCTGTGTTGACACTATTACCTAAAGAGATTTTAATATTTTTTTTGAAGGTAGTAGTAAAGCCAATATAAGATACTTCCATGTCATAAATGGAAGGGGTTAAATTGGGTATACTATAAAAACCGCTCGCCTGAGAAACACTACCGCTAGTGCTATTCGTCCCTTGATCTGTTATTTTAATAGTGGCAAATTCTACAGGAACGCCACTTTGATCTACGATGTACCCTTGAATCGTCCCCGTCGTTTCCTGTGCGCTCAACGAGATGACACTTAAAAGCAAAAAAGAATATAGAATTAGCTTAAAACTCATTTATTAGTTTGCCGATAATGAAATTGTACAAACTTAAACGTAGAATTTGGGAATAGCTACGATAAATATACCTTAGTAATCCATTATGTCAATAGAGAGACATCGTATGTATATTTTTGTTTTTAGTTTTATAACTAAATATTTAGTCATAAAATTTATTAATTAGTTGTAAAACTAAAAAGAACGTATTATATTTGAATTATATCGACTAATAGCTTGTATAAATAAAAAAGTAAACACGATGAAAATTCATTTATCACTTACCTTGATTGGATGCTTATTTTTTCAAATTTCATTTGGACAGAGTGAGACTAATCAACAAAACTATGCCTCTTTTGTAAAGGAGGCTTCGAATTTGTATGACTCAAAAGACTTTCAACAATCAGCCGAAAAGTATAAAGCAGCTTTTGATCAAATAGAAGGAAAAGCCTATCCGAATGATAGATATAATGCTGCTTGCTCTTATGCTTTAGCAGGGGATGTAGAAAACTCTTTTTACCATTTATTGAGACTCGCTAATAGTGTAACTAAATATAGTAACTACAGTCACCTTACTACTGACGGTGATCTAGATATTCTTCATAAAGACAAACGCTGGAAAGAATTATTAGCTGTCGTTAAAGCGAATAAAGAGGACATAGAGAAAGATTTTGATAAACCTTTAGTCGCGATGTTGGATACGATTTACCAAGAGGATCAAAGCTATAGAATGCAAATAAATGCAATTGAAGAAGAACATGGTAGGGATTCAGAGGAAATGCAAAATCATTGGAATTTGATTAATGAAAAGGATTCTATCAATCTGATAAAAATTAAAAAGATTCTAGACGAAAGAGGTTGGCTTGGTCCGAAAACAATTGGTAATCAAGGAAATAGCACTTTATTTTTAGTGATCCAACATGCAGATATTGAAACGCAAATTCAATATCTGCCAATGATGAGAGAAGCGGTGAAAGCGGGAAATGCAAGACCTTCTAGCCTTGCCCTTTTAGAAGATCGGGTAGCCCTAAGACAAGGCAATCGACAAATTTACGGAAGCCAGATTGGTAGAGATCAAGAGACTGGAGAATTTTATGTGTCGCCATTGGTTGATCCAGAAAATGTGGATAAAAGAAGAGCAGAAGTTGGACTTGGGCCAATAGCGGATTATGTGGGGCATTGGGATATGACTTGGGATTTGGAAAAGCATAAAGTAAGCACTGCAAAAATAGAGGCAGCAGCGAAAGCAAAAGAAGCAGAAAATAAATAATAGTATAATGAAACTAACTAGAGCAGAAGAAGAGTTGATGCAAATTATCTGGGACTTGGGACCCTGTACCGTCAGTCAAATACGAGATGTAATTGCAGAACAAAACAATAGCAAAAAACCACCGCATTCCACCATTTCTACGATTGTTCGCATCTTGGAAGAGAAGGGCTATTTGAACCATAAGGTATATGGACGGACTTATGAATACCGACCGATCATTAGTCGTAAGGAATATAGTAAGACTAGTTTGAAAAAATTGGTCAATGATTATTTCAATGGTTCTATGGATACTTTGGTGTCTTTTATGGTCAAAGAAGATGATCTAAAAATTAGTGAATTGTCTGATTTGGTAGAGCGATTGGAGGAGGAGGATTGATCGTTTTTGCTGGACGTTTCATCCGACCACTCCAAAGTGATCGGATAAAATTTTTGATGATCTGATGATGTTTTCTTCTTAGACATAATTCAACACGGAGCTACTTCGTAGCCACGCGGATTTTTTTGGATTTATGTAGGTCGAGAGAGACGTTGACTTTTATAGCCTTATGTAGGTGCCGATCACGACCTATGGTCCACATCTAATATAGGCGACCTAAAAAATCTGTTATATCCGTGTTCAATTATGCGTAAATAGACAAGATAGAACATGGAGCTACTTCTGTGCAAAAAGAAACTATAAATGAAATACATCCATTTAATACTATTACTACTATTATTCTCCAATTGCCAAGCGCAAGAAGGTAAATTACTTGTAAGAGAAAATTTGATTTCAGATTGGTCAAAATATCCAATCTATCCAAGATTAGTAGAATACAAAAATGGCAAAACAGAATGGAAAGAAGCCTATCAATATCTAGATTCTATTGATGTTTATGGAATCACTTATATAAGCGACGGATTGAAAATTAATGGTTTTATGGCTAAGCCTAAAAAGATAGGTAACTATCCATGCGTAATTTATAATAGAGGAGGAAACAGAGAATTTGGGGCATTAAAAGCGTATCATGGCGCATTAAGACTTGGACAAATTGCTAAAGAGGGATATGTGGTTATTGCCAGTCAATATAGAGGAAATGGTGGAAGTGAAGGGCAAGAAGAATTTGGTGGAAAAGATGTAAATGATGTTTTAGTTCTAACTGAGATTTTAAAAGAAATTGAAGGGGCGGATATCAATAGAATTGGAATGTATGGTTGGAGTAGAGGTGGCATGATGACCTATATTGCATTGACCAAAACAAATAAAATAAAAGCCGCTATCGTTGGAGGTGCAAAAAGTGATTTAACTACTATTGACAGACCAGAAATGGAAACGAAGGTCTATTCAGAGTTGATGCCAAGTTATCAACAAAATAAAGAAGAGGAATTGAAAAAACGTTCTGCTATCTATTGGGTAGATAAATTTCCTAAAAATGTGCCCATATTATTGCTTCATGGAAATTCTGATTGGAGAGTCAAATCCACTAACGCCCTTAATTTGGCACTTGAATTTGAAAAACATAGAATCCCGTATAGATTGAAAATCTTTGAAGGAGCAGATCATGGAATTAAGGAATTCGAAAAAGAGGTAAATACGGAAGTAATGAGTTGGTTTAATAGATATTTAAAAAATAATGAGCCAATTCCAAATATGGAATATCATGGAAGATAAAAGAAAATGAGTGATATTTCGTAGCTACGATGATAGGGGCGGTTTGATCGTAGCCTATGAGCGACGTAGATATATCCAAACTGCTATATTCTAAATCTAAAGAAAAAATCTACTCATGATAAACTATTTCCTCAAAGTAACAATTTGCTGGGGTTTATTTTACCTAATATACACGCTCTTTTTAAGCAAGGAAACTTTCTTTAACATCAATCGCTGGTATCTATTAGGGACCTTAATGCTAGGCTTGATTATTCCGATTATACCTATAGATTTATTATATTATTTTTCTAGTCAACCGACAACGGCAGGACCTTATATTCATCCCATCGTGGAGCCTATTGTAACACAAGTTCAGAAAGTCGATACGGTAATAGCGGTTCAAACGGCCAAGGAAGAAATTCGATATGGGCTACTTTTTTTATGGTTGATCTATGCCATCGGGGTGTGCGTGAAGTTAAGCAAATTTGGAAGTGGTTTAAGGAAAATTTACAAGCTTTATCAGACAGGGACGGTACATCAAAAAGGGAATTATAAGCTAGTGCTAACAAAAGAAATACACCTGCCTTTTTCCTTTTTTAATTATCTTTTTTGGAGTCAAGGAACCCATATAGAAGAGAAAGATGCAGGGACGATTATTACTCATGAAGTAGCGCATATTAATCAATGGCATAGTATAGATACTTTGTTGTTAGAATGGTTGAGTGTATGGCTATGGTTTAGTCCACCGATTTATTGGTATAAGAAATCCTTAAAAGATATACACGAATATTTGGCAGACGCCTGTGTATTAAAAGATACAAAAACAAAACAATATGGCCAGCTCTTGTTAAAGCAAGCCCAGTCAAGTATGCAGCTCGCATTGGCAAGTCATTTTCTAGATTCTCAACTCAAAAAACGTATTCTAATGATGACAAAAAATCAATCTTCCAACCAAGCCTTAATGAAGTACCTTTCTGCCTTACCTTTATTGGTATTGATGATTATGGTATTTTCTAATCCACAAGTACGAGCGAATTTAAATGCTACTGCGCAGTTATCTATTGACTATTTGAATCCAAATGTAGAAGTGCCTCCGATTCC
>CALJIY010000512.1 GCA_937973945.1 uncultured Saprospiraceae bacterium
CCAACTAAAAGAAGGCGGCAAAGAACTCAATTGCGAAGGTATGTACCTATTGCCGGGCTTCGTAGATATGCACGGCCATATTGGCGGAAAATCCCAAGGCGCAGATGCTGAGTATGTATTTAAGTTATGGATGGGACATGGCATCACGACCATTCGAGATCCGTCATGTGGTAATGGATTAGATTGGGTATTGGAACATAGAGAACGTAGTGCTACCAATGAAATAACCGCTCCAAGAATAAAAGGATACACTGCTTTTGGAATGGGCAGTGAAGAACCGATCAGTACCCCCGAAATGGCAAGAGGATGGGTCAGAGAAAATGCTCGAAAAGGATCAGATGGGATTAAGTTTTTTGGCGCACCGCCCAAAATAATGGCGGCGGCATTAGACGAAAATAAAAAACTAGGCTTACGCTCTGCCTGCCACCATGCCCAAATGGATGTAGGGCGATGGAATGTGCTTAATTCTGCCAGAGCAGGTTTATCCACCATGGAGCATTGGTATGGCTTACCAGAAGCTTTATTTGAAGATCGAACGGTGCAGCATTATCCATTAGACTATAATTACCAAAATGAGCAGCACCGTTTCAAAGAAGCAGGTCGCCTATGGACACAAGCTGCGAAGCCCTATTCCGATCATTGGAATAAAGTGATGCAAGAACTCCTAGATTTAGATTTTACCATCGACCCAACCTTTAATATATACGAAGCCAGCAGAGATTTACAACGGACTCGTAGATTGGAATGGCATGAAGAATACACGATGCCTTCTCTATGGCGTTTCTATATGCCCAGCAAAATTTCTCATGGTTCCTACTGGCATTATTGGGGGACAGAAGAAGAAGTTGCCTGGAAAAAGAACTACGAGTTATGGATGACCTTTATTAATGAGTATAAAAATAGAGGCGGTAGAGTAACAGCAGGTTCAGATTCTGGCTTTATCTATCAGTTATACGGCTTTGCCTATATCCGAGAATTAGAAATGCTTCGAGAAGCAGGTTTCCATCCTTTAGAGGTCATTCGTTCCGCTACCTTAAATGGGGCAGAAGCATTGGGTATGGAAGATGAAATAGGTAGTGTTGAAATAGGCAAGTTAGCAGATTTTGTAATCGTAGAAGAAAATCCTTTACAAAATCTCAAAGTCCTTTACGGTACAGGCGCGATTAAGTTAACTGAAGATAATGAAGTCGTACGAGTAGGGGGAGTCAAATATACCATTAAAGATGGCGTAGTCTATGATGCCAAACAATTATTAGAAGATGTCCGAAAAATGGTCGCTGCTCAAAAAGTGGAAGAAGATTATGAGATTGAGCAACCAGGGATGGAGAAAAAAGAAGCTCCTAAGAAAACAGGGAGTAGGTAAGAAGTAAAAAGTAATAGGTAAGAAGTAATAGGTAAGAAGTAATAGGTAATAGGTAATAGGTAATAGGTGGCAAACACTTATTACCTATTACTTCTTACCTATTACCTATTAAAAATCATAAATATGAATCCAATAGTAAGAAATATTCTAGCCGTTCTAGTTGGGGTAATCGTCGGAGGCATTATCAATATGGGCATTATTAATATTAGTGGTTCCATTATTCCCTTGCCCGCAGGCGTTGACCCAAGCAATACCGAAAGCTTACAAAAAGCGATGCCCTTCTTCGGTCCAGAGCAATTTATTTTTCCCTTTCTAGCACATGCTATAGGTACCTTAGCAGGAGCTTATGCAGCAGCTAGATTGGCAGCAAGCCATGCTAAAAAAATGGCCTATATAGTTGGAGCGATATTTTTTATGGGCGGGATTGCGGCAGTCAGTATGTTGCCTGCTCCCCTTTGGTTTTCTGCATTGGACTTGATTGCTGCTTATTTTCCGATGGCTTGGTTGGGGTATCGCTTGGTGGCTAGTAAGGAGTGAGGGTATAAGAAGGACATACCCACTTTCCAAGCTATTAGATATTGCTGGAAAAATTATATAATAAAAATTAAATTTTGGAACATTTATTGTCTTAAGAAAAGACTAGGAATAGCAAATGTTTATTGATGATTTGAATTATCAATAAATTGAAATCACCTCCCACCTATCATGTGTGTTTCATAGCATTTATTTTAATCCAATCCTAATTACTACTTTCACTAATGTACGGTATTCTGTATACTTGGTAACTTATGTCAGAGTGCAATCATCTTTACGGGTATACCTGTGATGAAGCCTTTCATTAAGTTTTTTAGTATGAAAGATAAGCCATCTATTTAGTTATCTCAATAGAGAAAAAGTCAAGGCTAAAACACAAGGTACGATACTCGAAAGAGTAGCATACCAACATCTCCCCATCCCCTCTATATTTCCTCTTTAAATGAGTTAGACAAAAAATAGGCTTGTGTGTATGGATACAAATGCACCTCCAAAAAGCATCTTTAAAAAGGCAGCTACTATATCTGTATGGATTAGTATTAGCTTGTTTGTGTTTCTATTCGCAGCAATGCCAGTAGGAAAAGCAAATAATACGATACCTACAATATTAGTGGATGCTACTAGCAATAGATATGAGGTGTCATTGGAAGAAGAAAGGACTACTATAGAACTATGTGATTTGATCATTGATCAAACATATACCCTTTCCTATGCAACGGATCATGCGCAAGCAATAGCGATAACCTTGAGTGAAGGAACCAACAAAAAGGCTTTTAAAACAAATCAAAAAATACATTTCAAATCAAGCAGTAATTGTGCGCTCCTTTACTTCGAAAAACCTGGAAAAGAATCTACAATAGGCACTTTGTCCATAGGGATAGCGGCCATTCCAAAAGCAGCAAGTAGAAGTAATGGAGCGGGCATAAAAACAGATGAAAACCCTACTTCAGAACAGTTGGTGAAAGATATATTTATCGGAGGCGATTGCTTTGAAGTTAGAAATATTAAATACAGTGGAGATAAAAATGCAATAGGAAGTTTTGAAGATGGCAAAGAATCGCTTGATATTGAGCGAGGAGTCATTTTATCTACAGGAGATATTGCAAATGCGCATGGACCAAATATTTCTACGCGTATCAGTACCGACTTTAGCGATTACCATCCGAGTGATAAAGATTTAGAAGCCTTACTAAGTAGTAAGACCGTTACCTTGGAAGATGCTGCCATTTTAGAATTTGATTTTACACCAACAACTAATCGAATTCAATTTCAATATTCCTTCGCTTCAGAAGAATATTGTGATTATGTAGGCTCTAAATTTAATGATGTTTTTGGCTTCTTTTTAAGTGGCCCTGGTATCAAAGGAACTTTTGAAAACGAAGCAGTTAATATAGCTTCTGTACCAGGTACAACAGATTTTGTTGCCATCAATAATATCAATCACTTAACCAATAAAGACTTTTTTGTAAATAATGTCCCTGAAGGGCAAATTCAATTTGTGCCATGCGATAATTTTCCAGATGAACCAGGTGTCGCAACAGAACTAATTGAATTTGATGGATTCACCACGGTACTAACGGCGGTGGCAGAAGTCATGCCTTGTCAAACCTATCATATCAAATTAGCCATAGCCGATGCTTCAGATGCACTATTTGATTCGGCAGTATTTTTAAAAGCTAATAGTTTTAATGCAGGTGGTGCAGCCTATGTAAAACGAATTTTACCAGATGTAGAAAGTAGAGAAGCCTATGAAGGTTGTAAGGAAAGTTACTTCTTGTTTGAACGAACAGATCAAGAAGCTTTAGATTCCTTAGTGGTGCATTTTAATGTATCCAATCAAAGTACGGCAGTGGCAGGCTTGGACTATGCCCCTTTTCCAGACTCCGTTATTATTCTTCCTGGAGACCGACAAAAATTATTACCAATAGTCCTGTATTCCGATAATATTATCGAAGGTACAGAACACCTCATAATGGAATTAGAGTCTGCTTGCTCTTGTGCTGATTTAAGTATAGATTTACCGATAAACGATTTTATTCCACTAACAGCAGCAAGTCAGACCGATTCCATTTGTGGTAGTCAAGAAATAAACATCAATCCGAAAATTGCTGGAGGTGTTGGCGCTTTAGAATACAAATGGAGCACTGGAGATACCTCCGATATGTTACAAGTATTGGCCAATACCTCCGCTACTTATGGAGTCACTGCGACAGATGTTTGTGATAATACCATTACAGCAATCAATCACATAGAAGTATTGGAAGCGCCAATGGTCGACTTAGAAGCAGATAAGACCGTATGTGATTTAGAAGCGCCTGTATTTTTTAATTTAAATTTTTCAGGACTTGGGCCTTGGACGATTGCCTATACCATCAATGATTTATTACAACCACTGCTGACCACTAAAGATCCTTCCTTTCCATTGCCTGCAAAAGAAGAAGGCATATATGCCATCCAATCTATTCGCAATAATAATTGTTCCATTAATGTACAAAAGCAATCTATTCTAACGGTCACCAAACCAGAGAGTGCAGCTATTCAAGTAGCCCAACCCATCTGTGAAGGAGAATCGGGCAGTATAGATATATTAGAGGTGCGAGGTGGAAGTATACCGTATTCTTATTCCTTGGATAATGGTCGTAGCTTTGGAGAGAATCCATTCTTTGATGAAATAGAACCTGGTTTTCATAGATTGCTTATTCAAGATATCAACAACTGTCAATGGTCAGCGGATTATGAAATAGAAGCACCAGCGGCATTAGATATAGCATTAGAAAAAAGAGTCCGACTTACCTTAGGAGATCGTTATCAATTAGACGCAACGATCAGTAAGCCCTTAGATCAGATCAGCCATATTGAATGGTTTCCAGCTGAAAATTTAACTTGCCCTAATTGCTTATCTACAGAGGTCGTACCCTTAAAAAATACCACATATGAAATAAGCGTAACGGACGAACGAGGTTGTACGAAAAAAGCCTCAGTAGATTTAATCGTACTCAAAGACTATAAGGTATTTGTACCTTCTGCTTTTTCTCCAAATGGAGATGGCAATAATGATTTGTTTTATATCAATGCCGATAACGACCAGATATTAAGTATTCGTCAATTTCAAGTCATCAATAGATGGGGCGATCTGCTATATCAAGCCACTAATTTTCAACCGAATGATCCACAATATAGCTGGGACGGCACGTATAATGGGCAGCCTTTGAACGCCCAAGTGTTAGCTTATTTTGTGGAGATGGAATTTATAAATGGAGAAGTGGTGGTGTTTAAGGGGGATGTTACCCTAGTAGATCGGTAACACTGATTTCAATCTGTAAGAGAATCGAGCGCAGCGAGATTGTGCTAGTTAAGTCTTAAACCGATAATGTCCCACCACATCAAAATCTAATTTGGAGCGCACAATCTCAGCCTGACTAATCTCTGCATAAAGAATCCCTTCTTGATCATAAAGTGGTCCAGCTATAATCTTTCCCAATGGATCAACCATCAAACTACCACCACGACACATCGTATTAGGCTGATGCTCCAAATCTTCGATACCGGGCAAATCTCGTGGATATAAATCTTTTGTGACGTATTGATTACAACTCAACACATAGCATCGGCCTTCCAAAGCGATATGTTGCATACTTGCTACCCAAGCATCTCGGCTGTCTGCAGTAGGAGCGAGATAAATTTCTATTCCTTGTTCATATAGCGCCATTCGAGCCATTGGCATATAATTTTCCCAGCAGATCAATCCACCTATTTTTCCAAAAGGTGTGTCCAATACTTGTAGATCATCGCCTTTGCCTTCGCCCCATATAATGCGCTCTGCTGCCGTAGGCATTAGTTTTCTATGTTTTCCAATAAACTGCCCATTAGGACCATAATAGACCAAAGAACAATATAAGGTACCGCCTAGCTTACTTTGTTCGGTTATCCCTACCACTAAATATATCTGATTGTCTTTGGCAATTTGCGCCAAACGATCTGAAGCTTCACTAGGTACCATGATCCCACTTTCCCAATACTTTTGCCAAGTAGCTCTCCCGTCTTTAGAACGACTGCCAACCACTGTTCCAAAACTAAGTCCTCTTGGATATACAGAAATGAAGGTTTCTGGGAATAAGACTAATTTGGCCCCAGTCTGCGCTGCTTCTTTTGTTAGTTGTGCTAGTTTATCTATCGTCTTGTCAACATCGAATAGGATAGGGGCGGCTTGAACGACAGCTACTTTTGTGTTTATCATGCTACATGAATTGTGTTAGTTCTAAAGTTAGTTTTTGTAAAAAAAGCTCAATTTGAACTATCCTAATTTTTCAAAGAAGGTCTCTTATTTTATAGAAATTATATCAGCACCAAGCTTGTTAAGACAATCTTCATTGGCACCCACCCAAAAAAAAGTATAAAAAAATATTTTACTATTTGTAAAATAAGAAAAATATGCTATCTTTGCACTCGCTTTAGAAAACGTTGTTTTTCAACATTTCTTAAAGTGACAACAACCTAGTAAAATCAAGGGTTTTTAACCCATTTATTAGGAAAGACAATCATTCGAAAGTGTTTAATGAAGCCTTTTTATTATAAAAAGGAAAAGCAAAATCTTTCACCTTTCTATTCTTCCTTGAATAAGGGTGCCTGCATTTCTGCCTTTTTTTATCCATACCTCGGTGATTCATTTCTAAATATATACAATTGTAACGAAGATGCCTACTATCAATCAGTTAGTGCGAAAAGGACGGAAGAAAATTGTCGAGAGCAGTAAGTCTCGGGCTTTAGATTCATGTCCACAAAAAAGAGGGGTGTGTACTCGTGTGTATACAACAACACCTAAGAAGCCAAACTCAGCGCTTAGAAAAGTTGCTAAGGTTCGTTTAACGAATGGACAAGAGGTGATTTGCTATATACCAGGGGAAGGACACAATCTTCAGGAACACTCTATTGTGTTAATTAGAGGAGGTAGAGTAAAAGATTTACCGGGTGTACGATACACAATTGTCAGAGGAGCATTGGATACAGCGGGTGTGACAGACAGAACGCAAAGTAGATCTAAGTACGGTACGAAAGCACCGAAAAAGAAATAAGCATTTAATTGCTAATAAAATTTATTTTTCTATAATCATTTAATTCCATTTAGGAAATGAGAAAAAGAAAGCCAAAAATTAGAGTAATAGCTCCAGATCCAAGATATAAAGATGAGTTGGTCACACAATTTGTCAATAATATGATGTTGAGCGGTAAGAAATCAAATGCATTCAAAGTATTTTACGATGCAATGGATTTGATCAAAGAGCGATCAAACAATGGGGACGAGCATGCAATTTTTAAGAAAGCCTTGAATACTGCAATGCCTCAGGTAGAAGTAAGAAGTAAGAGAATCGGTGGTGCAACATTCCAGATTCCAATTGAAGTACGTGCAAAGAGAAGGTTATCAATTGGTATTAAGTGGTTGATTACTTTTGCTCGTAAGAGAAGTGGAAAAGGAATGGCGGAAAAATTAGCGGCAGAGTTACTAGCGGCAAGTAAAGGAGAAGGAGCTGCAGTAAAAAGAAAAGAAGATACGCATAAAATGGCGGAATCTAATAGAGCATTTGCCCATTTCCGAGTATAGGTATAGTTTTTGGGTTATGGATTTATTTAATATCCACAACCCTCGTTCTTAGATTTTTATCTAGAAAAACGATTTCCATCTTTATAACAGGGTTATTATTTAACCATTTAATCACCGTTAAGGTAAAGTTATGGCAACAGATTTAAAATATACTCGAAACATTGGGATTGCTGCCCATATTGATGCGGGTAAAACGACAACCACTGAACGTATTTTGTATTACACTGGTATCAGTCACAAAATTGGAGAGGTACACGATGGTGCTGCTACCATGGACTGGATGGAGCAGGAGCAAGAAAGAGGTATTACGATTACTTCAGCAGCTACGAAGACTAGTTGGAAATGGCAAGGACAAGAATACCCAATTAATATTATCGATACTCCAGGTCACGTGGATTTTACCGTTGAGGTAGAGCGTTCATTAAGAGTATTGGATGGTATGGTTGCTTTATTCTGTGCAGTATCTGGTGTAGAGCCACAATCTGAAACAGTTTGGAGACAAGGTAACAAATATAAGGTTCCAAGAATTGGTTTCGTTAACAAAATGGACCGTTCAGGAGCAGATTTCTTTGAGGTAGTGAAGCAGGTAAGAGAAATGTTGGGTGCAAATCCAGTTCCTTTACAAGTACCGATCGGTGCGGAGGAAACATTTAGAGGTGTTGTAGATTTGATTACAAATAAGGCAATTATTTGGAATGAAGAGGATAGAGGAATGACTTACGAAGAAATTCCAATTCCTGAAGATTTACAAGCAACAGTTGACGAATATAGAGAGAAGTTGTTAGAAGCAGTTGCAGAATATGATGAGACATTGATGGAGAAATTCTTCGATGATCCAGATACGATTTCTCCAGAAGAAATTAGAGCAGCGATTAGAGCAGCTGTAATTGATATGAGCATCATTCCGATGATGTGTGGCACTGCTTTCAAAAATAAAGGAGTTCAAGCAGTGTTAGATGCTGCATGTGCATTTATGCCATCTCCATTAGATATTGAAGCGGTTGAAGGTATAGATCCTAAAACGGATGAGCCAGTAACTAGACAACCAAGTGCTGACGAGCCGTTTTCTGCTTTAGCATTTAAAATTGCTACTGACCCATTTGTTGGTCGTTTAGCATTCTTCAGAGTATACTCTGGTGCCTTAGAAGCAGGTTCATACATTATGAATACTCGTTCTGGCAAGAAAGAGCGTATTTCTCGGATCTATCAGATGCACTCTAATAAGCAGAATCCAATTGATAGAGTAGAGGCAGGTGATATTGCTGCAGCGGTAGGATTTAAAGATATTAAGACAGGTGATACCATGTCTGCTTTAGATCAGCAAATTGTATTGGAAAGTATGACTTTCCCTGATCCAGTAATTGGATTAGCAGTAGAGCCTAAGACACAGAAAGATGTAGAGAAGATGGGTATGGCTTTAGCAAAATTATCAGAAGAAGATCCAACCTTTACAGCTAAATACGACGAAGACACGAATCAAACAATCATCAGTGGTATGGGTGAATTGCACCTAGAAATCATCGTTGATCGAATGAAGAGAGAATTCGGTGTAGAAGTAAATGAAGGTGCACCTCAAGTAAACTACAAAGAAGCATTAACGGCATCTGTAACGCACAGAGAGCGTTTAAAGAAGCAGTCAGGTGGTTCTGGTTTATTCGCAGATATGGAATTTGAATTAGGTCCAGCGGATGCGGAATTCTTAGAGAGTGA
>CALJIY010000513.1 GCA_937973945.1 uncultured Saprospiraceae bacterium
TATTGATTCGCTACTTGGCGTCTAGCAGCATTATACTGATCTAAATATTTTAGTTTTATATCTAAGACCGCTGCCTGCAAGGCATCCAATCTAGAATTCACGCCAATGTACTGATGATGGTATTTCTTTGATTGGCCATGATTCGAAATACTTCTTATTCTAGTCGCTAGTTCTTTATTATTAGTAAACAAGGCACCGCCATCTCCATAGCAACCTAAATTTTTCGAAGGGAAAAAAGATGTACAACCTATATCGCCTAGTGTACCTACTTTTTGTTGCTGACCATTTTGTAGGGTGTAATCCGCACCAATAGCTTGTGCATTATCTTCTATTACATATAAACCATGCTTCTTAGCCAGCGATAAAATAGGCTCCATCGCAGCACTCTGTCCAAACAAATGAACTGGCACTATAGCCTTTGTCTTATTCGTAATAGCATTGGAAATATAATCGGCGGTTGTATTGAAATCATCCAAATCTACATCAACCATTACAGGCTTCAATTTCAATAAGGCAATAACTTCAGCAGTAGCGACATAGGTAAAGGCAGGAACAATCACTTCATCTCCTGGCTGTAAATCTAATGCCATCATCGCCAATTGTAGGGCATCTGTTCCATTCGCACAACTAATCACTTCTTGGACGCCAAGATAATTTGCTAAATTCTGCTCAAAGCTAAGCACTTTTGGCCCTTTTATAAATTGACAGGAAGTCAATACTTCTTGAAAAGATTGCTCAATTTCCGACTGAATTTTCAAATACTGACTTTTTAGGTCAACCATTTGAATAGGTTTGTTCCGTGTAGTTTTCATTAAATCTTTGTTATAAAACCTATGGTTTTCGAGCAGAGATGCGAGAGCAGAGAATAGAGACGTATCATCTAAAAGACCAGGGAATTCAGTTCAAGAACATTTTTTTAAATAATAGTCAATCCTATTTTATTTAATGAAATACATCTCTGCTCTCTGCTCTTTTTTATTACAAACGCCAAACAATCGTACCCTCTTTAGGGCTAGGTAGCATCCCTTTTAAATCAAATAGGATGGCTTGTCCATTAGACAATTTCTGAAAATACGCCTCATCCATTTCCTCGTATTCCTTATGTGCCACAGCAATCACAATCGCATCGTAAGTTCCAACTGGTTGGTCGATCAAAGAAATACCATATTCGTGCGCCACCTCATTTGGAGAGGCATGTGGATCGACAGAATGGACATTCAAAGAATAATCCATTAGTTCTTTAATCAAATTGATAACCTTAGAATTCCGGATATCAGATACATTTTCCTTGAAAGTAACGCCCATCACTAAAACCTTACTCTCCCCAGGATTTTTGCCATTTTCAATTAATAGCTGAACTAATCGTTTGGCAATAAAATGCGGGATATAATCATTTACTCGACGGCCAGCTGCAATGACTTGTGGATCATGCCCCATTTGCTTGGCTTTGTGTAGTAAGTAAAAAGGATCAACACTAATACAATGCCCACCCACTAATCCAGGGAAATACTTATGGAAATTCCATTTAGTTCCTGCTGCCTCCAAAACAGCCCTAGTATCAATATTCATTTTATCAAAAATGATCGCCAATTCATTCATCAAAGAGATATTGATATCTCTTTGCGTATTTTCGATCACCTTCGCTGCTTCCGCCACTTTAATGGAAGGGGCCTTATGAATACCAGCCGTTATAATATGTCCATACACCTTAGCAATCTCTTCCAATGCCTCCTCATCCGAACCAGATACGATTTTAAGAATATTCGTTAGGGTACGTACTTTGTCTCCAGGCACAATCCGCTCTGGAGAGTAGCCAATTTTAAAATCTTCTCCCAACTTTAAACCCGATAGCTCTTCTAATACTGGTAAACAATCCTCCTCTGTACAGCCTGGATAGACGGTTGATTCAAAGACAACATAATCGCCTTTTTTTAGAATCTTTCCAGCAGAGGCCGTCGCTTTCAACAAGGGGCCTAAATCAGGAATTTTATGTTCATCTATATCTGTTGGCACAGCTATAATGTGAAAATGAGCATCTTTTAAATCCTCCAAATTAGTCGTGAAAAGGATATCTGTATTTTCAAAGGCGGATGCTTCAAGCTCTTTAGAGGGGTCAATGCCCTGCTTCATCATTTCGACCCGCGGTGCATTGATGTCAAATCCAATGACACTAAAATGCTTGGCTAGTTCTAATGCAATTGGTAGACCGACATAGCCCAATCCAATGATAGATACTTTTTTTTCTTTATTGACGAGGGATTGAAAAATCATTTTGTATTGAAATAGAAATTATAAAATTATGACCAACAAGGAACTATAAAATGCGCAAATTTACAATAGTCTGCGATTAGATGCTCTAACGATATTTTTTCTATAGAAGTTGTTTAAGAATGTAGTCTGATATTAGTTGTAAGTGCTTGGTTTCTAGGGCGAAGCTCTTTTTTATTTTCGTAGCCTTAGCTACGGGAATCAAAAAAGCTGAAGATCCTAGGAATCAATGACTTGCAAATAATGCATCAATTCATTTTTAAACAACTTCATAG
>CALJIY010000514.1 GCA_937973945.1 uncultured Saprospiraceae bacterium
AATATACCCATCTTCTAATTGAATTGCTGGATAAGTTAACTGTTCCCGAATACCATTCTCCGTGCGGTCATATTCAATATAACAATCGGGAGGAAATAAGCGACCAGGAATAGGCTCTAGATTTGCGATAAAGTTTAAGGCGGTATGAAAAGCAATACCCGTTCCCCAGGTATGTGGTACTATCTCTATCCCATAGGTACTCGCCAATGTGGAAACCCGTTTTGCTTCCGACAAGCCACCTGCCGAACAAATATCTATTTGTAAAATATCAACACATTCATTTTTTAATAATTGGTGATGTCCATACCTTAAATATTCGCACTCACCGCCAGCTATTGGAATAGAAGTCTTTTCTCTTAATGCTTTATAGTGATGATAAAACTCAGGTGATACTGGTTCTTCAAACCAGCTTATATCATAAGGCTCTATTCGTCTAGCTAATTCTGCCGCCTCTCTTAATGAATAGGCATGGTTAGAATCTACCATCAATTTAATATTTTTTCCAATTGCTTTTCTAACAGCTTTTACAAAAGCAATATCTTTCTCGAGCGTA
Source organism: uncultured Saprospiraceae bacterium (assembly GCA_937973945.1). Lineage (GTDB taxonomy): Bacteria > Bacteroidota > Bacteroidia > Chitinophagales > Saprospiraceae > JAFMDF01. Next base: position 554 of record CALJIY010000514.1, read on the forward strand.
TACCCTACTTTCATCTTAATAGCTCTAAAGCCTTGTCGGACATAGTCCTTAGCTTCTGCTACTAATTTTTCCTCTAAGTTAGCTGATTCTGAAAAGTACAAACCTGTTGCATAGGGCTCTATTTTTTGACGATGTTGACCACCCAATAAAACGCTAATAGGTAGATCCAGAGCTTTCCCTTTAATATCCCATAGTGCAATATCCAAGGCACTAATAGAAGCAACTAAGATACCTCGCCTAGCATAATCCAAGGTTTTGCGATACATATCGAACCATATCTTTTCTTGTTGCAAAGGATCTTTACCAATTAGTAAAGGAATTAATTGTTTAATCCCTTCTTGCAAAATGCTAGCAGGACCATAGCCTTCGCCCCATCCAACGATACCACTATCTGTTGTTATTTTTACTATACAGATTTTTCTTTCTTGATAAGCCCATTGGGAAAAGAAAAAGGATTCTTTCAAATAGTCAGATAATAAAAAACTCTCAATCTTGGCTATTTTCATTCTTTTCTATTTTTGTCTTGATGAAGTTCAAATCATTCTTAAAAGTAGCACAACGGAATTTGATTATGAAGCAACAATGTTCTACAATCTTTCAAAATAGGTTTGTTAAATAATTAGGAATATACAACCTATCATATAGTAGGTACATTATTTTCAGGATTAGTTAAATTTGAAACAGTACAATAAATAAGATAGAGCAGAAAATAGAGAAGTGAGAACAGAGACGTAGTTCGTTTACAAAACATGAATGTATTCATTGTTTGACCAAAGTTCATCTCTATTCCCTGCTCTCGCTACGCTATTTTAAAATTTGCATGACTCTATAATAGTTAAATTAGCAATCTTTGCATCAGGACAAAAATAGTAGAACAACAAAAAGAAGAATAAATAAGAATTATCCTTTACTGGCTTATTTTTACCCTATCTGAGAATCAAAAAGGCTACATTAGGGGATAAAAAGCCTTGAAATAATATAAAAACAATAAAAAAATATATACATTTCCTTTTTTCTGAGTACTGTATCCAACTTTATGTTACACTTATATTTAGACATTTCCTATACATTCAATTCATTAACAGCGTATGAAACTCGTTTTAAAAAAACCAGAAAACTTTGTAGAAAGACGACTAAATATCTACAAAAAAGAAGTTCCATGCCTTGATTCTGCGTGGCATTATCATGCAGAGTATGAATTATTGTATATCTCTAAAAGTAGTGGAATTCGCTTCGTCGGAGATAGTGTTGCCCCTTTTTATCCAGGAGATTTAGTATTGGTAGGTGCCTATTTGCCCCATTTGTGGCGAAATGATGCAGCCTACTATGGGGAACAAGAAAAAAATCAAGTCAAGACAATTGTAGTAAAATTTTTAGCTAATTTTATTGGTACAGACACTTTTAGTAATCCAGAATTTTCTACGATTAACCAACTACTTGATAAAGCAAAATACGGTATTTGTTTTAGTGAAAAAATTGTCCAAGAGCTACATAAAGAATTAATAGAAATTACAGAATTATCAACTACTAGGCAATCTATCAAACTCTTAGATATATTACATAAATTGTCTATGTCCACAGGCAATCAGATTCTTTCCTCTACAGATATGCGACAGTATGCCTTAGCCAGCTCTAATCGTTTAGACAATGTGTTAAAACATATTTCTGATAATTACGCGGATACCATCCGTTTGAACGATGTGGCCGATATTGCCTGCATGACAACGAATTCTTTTTGTCGTTTTTTTAAAAAAATGACTAACAAATCATTTACGCAATTTTTGAATGAAGTACGTATCCGAAATGCCTCTAGATTGCTTGCACAAGAGAGTCTCTCCATTTCTGATATTTCCTACAAAGTGGGGTACAATTCCATCACTAATTTTAATAAACAGTTCAAACTTATAATGGGGACCACCCCTAAGACTTACCGTCAAACTACCTCTGTTTATCCCTCAATAAGACAATAAAAGATATATTAGGGTAAATTTGATTAAGAACAAGGTAAAATACATCAATTTTAAAGTAGCATTTTCATCTTTCTTTGTAGAAAGATAAGTGCTAGATTGTACCTATCTATTGGTTTAAAATTCTATTAAGTCTATGCTATTTAAATGCATAACTCGCCTTTAAATGGGAGGCTAGTTAAATGGATATCCTATAGAGCATAGGGTCGTTTTTAAACAAAAATACTATCAGGAATTTAATTGCCTGTTTCATCCAACTTCTTAAATTGAAAATCATGAAAACCAAACAATCCGTTTTACGGTGGTGGGCTTGTCTCTTATTGATGACCACTCTTCATGTCTCCTATGGTCAAAATACAGTTTCTGGAACCGTGGTAGATGCTGGAGACAAAGAAACATTAATTGGAGTTAATATTATTGTAAAAGGTACTTCATTAGGAACCGTTACGGATTTTGACGGTAACTATTCTTTAGATGTTCCTGCTAATGCTACTCTGGTCTATTCTTACACTGGATACGCCGATCAAGAAATTGCGGTAAACAACCAAACAATCGTAAATGTAGAAATGGAAGAAGGCTCCGCACTCTTAGAAGAGGTGGTCGTTGTCGGATATACCACTAGGAAAAGAGGGGAACTAACAGGTTCTGTTAGTACACTGGGCGGGGAAAAAATTGAGCAAACGGCCAATTTAGATGTAGCCAAATCGTTGTCGGGTAAAATACCTGGGTTGATTATTTCGGATCGTGGTGGTTATCCAGGTTCTACAAATGATTTGACTGTTTTAATTAGAGGTAAATCTACACTAGGAAATAACAACCCACTTATTTTGGTAGATGGAATTCCTGCAGCTTCGCTCTCCTTCTTATCTCCAGGAGATATTGAATCTTTATCTGTTTTGAAAGATGGAGCGGCAGCTATCTATGGTGCAAGAGCAGCTAATGGAGTTATTTTAGTGACGACCAAAAGAGGTAAAGAAGGGGGACCTCGTTTCAATTTTAGAAGTACTTATGGTGTATCATCTTTTTCTCAAACACCTAATTTGATGAGCTCTGAGCAATATGCTATTTATAGAAATGAAGCAGCAGAAAGAAATGGTGTACAAGCTCCATTCACCCCAGAGCAAATTAGTCAATTTGCAACCACTGGACCCAATACAGATTGGGCAGATGTAACATTTGCAGAGTCTTCTCCTAGACTGAGAAATACTTTATCTATCTCTGGAGGTTCGGATAAAATTAGTTATTTCATTAGTGGAGATAGAATTGATGAAACAGGATTATTTGAATCGGGAGATTTGAATTTTAAACAAAATCAGTTTCGTTCAAATTTGGATATTAAGCTACATGAAAAATTTAGTGTAGGAATAGATTTGTCAGGACAATTGGGAACTCGTAATGAACCAGGAGTTCCTGTCGATTTCATCTATAAGCACATTTATACCAATGAGCCAACAGAAGTAGCCGTTCATCCAAACGGATTAATTGCTTGGGGAGGAGAGAATGGAGCAAATCCAATTATCATGTCAAGTAGTGAATCTGGCTTTGTCCAGAGAAAAGATAGAAACTTGCGTTCTAGACTTTCTTTTAACTGGGATTTAGATGCCGTTACGGATGGATTAAGTCTTAGAGGGTATACAGGTATTAGAAGTTGGAATACGGATACCAAAGATTGGTATACTCCATGGACGGTTTACACCTTTCAAGAAGGAACAAATGAATACATAGCAACGAAAGGTTTTCAAACAACAGGAAGTGCAGTTAGTACCTTACGAGAAACGTTTTGGAAGTTTAACGAGATCATGTTAAATGCTACACTCCATTATGACAAAACCTTTGGTGGACATACGGTTAGAGCATTTGTTGGTTCTGAGCAGTTTACTGGAGACACCAGAAGTTTCTTTGCAGAAAGAAGAGACTTCCCAAGTGCCAATGCCTCAGAACTATTCGCAGGAAGTGATGAAGGACAACTTTCATCTGGTGGCTCATCTGAATTTGCAAGATTAAATTACTTCGGTGCGATCAGTTATGATTTTGACAAGAAATATTTTATTGATCTATCCTTAAGACGAGATGGTTCTGGTAATTTCGGACCGGGCAACAGATTCGGTAACTTCCCTGGCGTAGCGGTGGCATGGGCTGTTTCAGAAGAGGGCTTTATGGATAGAGCGGATTGGTTGGATAGATTAAAGTTAAGAGCTTCTTGGGCAATTATGGGTAATGATAGAATTGCGCCTTTCCAATGGCAATCTCGATTCAATTTTGGAGGTGCGACTCAAACGGCTTTTCCCAACTATGCCACTTTTGGTGTAAATGGTACAAGATTTAACGGGTTTACAAGTTCTACTGTTCCAAATCCTGCTGTTACTTGGGAAACTGCGGATATGAAAAATATTGGATTAAGCTTTGCCGCACTGAACTATAAATTGAAAGGGGATATCAATTATTTTTATCAAAAAAGAAGTGATATTTTAATCCAAAGAAATGCCTCTATTCCTGATGCGGCAGGTCTAGATTTACCGCAAGAAAATTTAGGTAAGGTGGATAATTTTGGAATAGAAGTACAATTACAATACGAAAACAAAATTGGTGATTTAACCTATACGATTGGTGGCAACTTCACCCAAGCAAGAAATAAAGTGGTCTTTTTAGATGAGGCTGCTGATGTTGCGCCAGGTTTAAAAAGAGAAGGTTTCTCTATTGATTCTTATATCGTATATCCTACGAATGGAATTTTCCAAGATCAAGCACAAATTGATGCGACAGAAGCAGTTCGAACTGGCACAGTACCAGGAGAACCGAACTATGTAGATACAAATGGAGATGGCGCTGTTGATGCAGGGGACCGTATTCGTATACACTCCTCCAACGTTCCAGAAATAGTATATGGAGTTCCTTTGAGTCTTAAATACAAAGGCTTTGACTTTAATGTTTTATTCCAAGGTCAAGCAAATGCGGAAATGATTGTATTCTTTGATCAATCAGGCGCTTTACCTGAACACGTTTTTACAGAAAGATGGACGCCTGATAATCGGGATGCAAGGTATCCAAGAGCGTTTAGTCAAGGAGACCCAATTAGTGGTAATCAGAACACAGCAGGTGCTTTCCAAGCTGCGGATCTTTATTTGCATGATGCCTCTTTCTTAAGATTGAGAGAATTGTCAATAGGTTATACTTTAGGTAAGGAGACCTTAAATTTTGGAAGTTTGCGTGTATTCGCGCGTGGTGTTAATTTAGCTACTTTTTTCTCTGAAGTGGCAGACTTAGGTCTAGATCCAGAAGCATTACGCTACGATAATTTTAGAAATAGTACCTATCCTTCTTTAAGAACAATCACCTTCGGGGCGAACTTGAATTTTTAATGAAGTAGAAAAATAGAGCCAATACTCTTTTTTACACTACAGGATATTTTTTTGATAGAGCACTAAAAGGCGTAAGCAGAGATAGATTTCATTAAAATAAAGAGGAATTTTTATCAATTTTAAACGAAATACATCTCTATTCTCTGCTCTCTATTCTCTGTTCTTTTAAGCACCAAGTAGTGGACTCTTTTTAAATACTTTAATCTAAAATCAAATAAAATGAAAAAAATAAATTTAATATATCTAGTCTTTGCTTTTATCCTCTTTGGGACTGTTAGTTGTAACGAAGATATTTTGGATATCGAAGCAAGAGATGCTTTTACA
>CALJIY010000515.1 GCA_937973945.1 uncultured Saprospiraceae bacterium
CTCATCTGTCAAGATATATAACTGACCTTCAGGACTTTGTACGGCTTTTCTAATTCGAACTCTATCGTCTACAAATAATTCTTCTACACTTTTTATACTAGATTCCTCTATGACGATGCGCCAAAAATTACCTCTGGATAAGCCGGGTACAATTAGGTTGTTTTTCCATTGCGGAAATTCTTTTCCATTATAAAATGTTAATCCCGTAGGGGCAATGGTTTTATACCAATTCCATTTAGGGACCGTAAATTCTCTTTCCAATTTGGGTGGTTCATAGCCACCCCTATATTTACCTGTGCTTGTTATAGGCCAGCCGTAGTTTGCTCCGTGTTCTAATAGATTTAATTCATCCCCTTGAATAGTGCCATGTTCTGTAAACCAGATATTTCCCGTCCTTGGATCAAGGGCCATGCCTTGTGTATTTCGTATACCAGCGGCATACAATCCCTTGACCGCCTTCTCTCCAAAATTGGGATTATCTGTTGGAATACTACCGTCAGCATTAAGTCGATAAATTTTACCTCTCTGGTCTTGTAAATCTTGAGCTATTGGTAGCTCGGGTTGAAGGGCATCTCCGAATAAACGTTCGCCAATAGAAATATATAATTTTTCATCCGCTCCAAATAATAGACCGCCGCCAAAATGAAATAGCCCGTCTGCATAGGGTAGCGCTAATAACAAAGTTTGAATCTCAATTAGTGTATCATTTTGCAGTTTGGCACGAATCACCTTAGTCGCATATTTTTTATCCTTCTCTGAAGCGTAGGCAATATAGATCCACTGATTTGTGGCGTAATTTGGGTCTAAGACTACATCAAAAATGCCAGCATTATACCTGCCTTTAAAACCATTTGTTCCAGTAGGATAAGTGCCCACGGGATAATTTTTAGCAAATATGACTAAGCTATCCGCCAAGTCTGTAGGAAAACCTTTTATTGTTTCTTTTACTTTTGTTGTTAAATTTACCTTTAATAGTTCCCCATCTTTTTCTGAAACTAATACTTCTTCCTCTGAGAGAAACGCCATACTCCAGGGACGTTTTAAATTGTCCATGACGGTTTCTTTTATTGCTTTTGATGTAGCAATAATCTTTTGTTCGGTTTGTGGTACGTTTTCCGTTTGACAACTAATAAGAAGCAATGAGGCCAGAAAGAAAGTGTATAAAATGATGTTTATAGTATTGTTGGTTGTCATCATAATTTATTTTGACTCGGTAATAAATCTATTTAAGCACTCAGGCTATAGTGCGACCGCTCTGCGGTCGAAGGGACTTTCAAACGATTATGCTAACGTACGTTGACCGCTCTGCGGTCATGTATCGAACATAAGGGACCGCAGCGTAGTCAAATTACGTTAGCACGTTAGCAATATTAATTTCACGCCTTCTGACCGCAGAGCGGTCAAAGTACGTTAGCACTTAATGCAGAACGCCTATCTGGCTTGATTAGTAGCGATTTTATCGACAATGTACCATTCCTCATCAATTTTCATCATGTTAAAATAATCGGTGTACAACCGTTTTGGAGTAAAAATTTCACACTTCGCAGCGGCAATATCGTTTGTGATATTGATGGAAATAACTCGTCCACCAGAATTTTCACGTCTAGGTCTAAGTTTGAAAAAGCCTAAATAGGTTGCTCGATCAAAGAGTAACACCTCATTGTCTTTGACGTTCTTTAGCTGGCAAGTGGCATGCATCGCTTTACCTAATTTGGTCGTATCCCCAGTCATCCAACCTTCAAAGTAAGTATCAATGGTTTGCCGAATAAGGGCTTCTTCCTTAGGGTCATTACTTGCTTGCGTAGGCTTGTTAATGGAACAAGCACAAATGAATAGGGCAAAGAAGATTAGTAAGTATTTTGTCTGCATTTTATCTATGTTTTTATGATCAATGTGAATGCAAACAAATTTCAAAGAAAAGCAGGTGTTTTACTAAAAAGTAGGCGTAAAAGGGGTTGTATATTATAAAATCGAACCGTTTTAGGACTAATTCGACGAGACTTGCTCCTTATACTGGGAAGGCGTAAGCCCCATATTTTTTTTGAAAGTTGTAAAAAAGGTGGATTTAGAACGGAAGCCAACCTCATATCCAATACCTTCTAATGACAATTGATGATCTGTTTGCATTAGCTGACAGGCGGCCTTGATTCTATATTCATTAATATAGGTCGTGTAGTTTTTTCCTAAATTGTCATTCAACAACTGAGAGAGTCGATGTGCTGGAAGTTCTAGTTCCTCTGCAACTTCCTTTAATTTGATTTTAGGATTGGTATAAATAGATTTGGTAAGCATCAACTGCTCTAATTGATCCAGAAGTTGGCTGGCTTCTGTAGAAATGATTTTTTTATTCGCATACTTTTCCATTGGTTTTTTTGTCGAAATTTCAAACCAACCTGCATTAAAATATCCAAAAGCTAGTAAGTAAATAAAAAAGGAAAAGACTAAAGGCCCTGAAATATAATAGGCCATAGAGAACCCAAATATGGCTAAGAAAAAGGCCGCAGCAATAATGCAATTGCCGATATAAATGCTAAACAGCCATCTTTCAGATGGAAGGAATTGCCAGCTATTCTTTATTCCTTTTTTTAAAATAGGCAACAATACAAATCCTGCAGCAAGAATAGATAAGAACCAAACGATATAAATAGAATTAACTAAATAATCATTCCAAAAATCTGGATAAATGGGATAAGGACGAACGGCACCAACAATAATGATTACACTCAATAAGCTCAACAAAGCCCATTTCCATTTTTTAGGAATTGCTGTAATATCATCAATAGCTGATTTTAAATAATAATATAAAAAAGGACCAATGAATAGACAAGCAGAAAGCCCTATCTGCAAGTAGATCTTAGGTAAATCTCGATCAAAATATAGCAATACTGATTTCCCAATTCTAATACTAAGCGCCAACACCAAGGCACCTAACAGGTACTTGCTCAATGTCTTTTGCTTGGCAAAAAAGAAAAGATAAAGGCTAATAATGATGCCATTGAATACGCCTAATACACTAAAAAAATATAACAGTCCGATCATTGATGTGGGTGGCGGTTGCTTTTAATAAAATTCTTAGTAAAAGTGTAAAAATAAAGTAGACCATTTAAACATTGGCTGTCAACGTGTTACTACTTCATATCTATTACTTTATACTTCACTGAGTAAATCTACATCAAAAAGAATCAATCATCAAAAAAATTAGCTTGCTATTTTGAAAGATTATTAAATCTTCAATTGGAGTTTGATAAGTGGCTATCTTAGCTACTTTTTCAGTAAAAACCATTAAATTCGACGATTCTTTTACCGCATAAATTATATGATGAATTTCGATTTACCAAAAGAGCTCCAAGAATATTTGATAGAATTAGATGAATTTATTGCAACAGAAATAAAACCATTGGAACAAAAGAATGATAATATTCGATTCTTTGACCATCGTCGGGAATATGAAAGAACAGATTGGGAAAATGGGGGCGTTCCTAAAGCCGAATGGGAAGAGCTATTAGCAGAGGCAAGAGCGGTTGCGGATCAGGCAGGTCATTTCCGTTATGCCATGCCTAAGGAATATGGAGGGAGAGATGGGTCTAATTTAGCGATGGCGGTTATCCGAGAGCACCTAGCAGCTAAAGGTTTAGGATTACATAATGATTTGCAAAATGAACATTCTATTGTTGGAAATTCGGTGGGTGCTTTATTGATGTTAAGTTATGGAAGTGAGGAACATAAGAAGCTCTTTTTGGAAGGCTTGATAAAAGGTGATGCTAGTAAATCTTTTGCCTTTGGTATTACCGAACCTGAGCATGGTTCGGATGCTACACATATGGACACGAATGCCGTACGAGTGGGCGATGAGTGGATTATCAATGGAGTTAAAACTTGGAATACGGGTATTCATATTGCGGCCTACGATTTGATTTTTGCAAGAACTAGCGGCCAAGCAGGGGATGGTTTGGGTATCACCGCTTTTTTAGTTCCTATGCAATCGGATGGCTTGAAAATAGAAGAATACTTATGGACCTTCAATATGCCAACAGACCACGGAACTGTTTCTCTTAAAAACGTACGGGTACCACATAGTGCTATTTTGGGGGAAGAAGGAAAAGGCTTGGCTATTGTTCAACATTTTTTCAACGAAAATCGTATTCGGCAGGCCGCTTCAAGCCTTGGCGCAGCGCAATTTTGTATCAATGAGGCGGTTAAATATGCGAATCAACGAAAACCATTTGGGAAGCCATTATCCACTAATCAAGGGATTCAATTTCCACTAGTAGAGTTACAGACACAATGTGAAATGTTACGGGCTTTTATCCGCCAAACGGCTTGGCAAATGGATACCTATGGCGCCTTCTCGGTTTCGGATAAAGTATCTATGTGTAATTATTGGTCGAATCGCTTGTGTTGTGAGGCTGCAGACCGAGCGATGCAAGTACATGGTGGCATGGGCTATTCTCGACATCAGCCCTTTGAACATATTTATCGACATCATAGACGATATCGTATTACAGAAGGAACAGAAGAAATTCAAATGCGTCGGGTGGCAGGTTATTTATTTGGTTTTATGAAGCAACAGAAACCTAAGGGCATGTAGGTTTTAAATTTCAAATTTCAAAACTCAAATATCAAAGTCCAAGTCTATTGTAAAAATATATTTGTAGTTACAGAGATTTTAGATACCTTCGTTTTTTAAATAAAAATTGTTTAATTATATTTTATGAAAAGAATCCTTTTTCTTTTATTAATTGGAAACTTATTTTCCTGTTCCCAAGAGAATCCTAATATGCAATCAGAATTATTGTCCTTAAAAGAGAAACTAGCTGCTGCAGAAAAAACAATTGCAGCTAACAACATTTCAGAAACTGTTTTTATTCACACCGTCTATTTTTGGTTTAAGGATGGGGTAACAGACGAGCAAAAAGAAGCGTTTAAAAAAAACGGTTTAGGCGCATTGGCAAAGGCACCTACGATTCACAAAGTGTTTTACGGCCCACCGGCAGGAACGCCTAGAGAGGTAGTCGATAACTCTTACGACTTCGCTTGGATCTGCCACTTTAAAAGTGCAGCAGATCAGGATGCATATCAAGTGGAGCCTATTCATTTAAAATTTGTAGAGGACTATAAGGATTTGTGGGAAAGGGTGCAGGTGTATGATAATTTGGTGGA
>CALJIY010000516.1 GCA_937973945.1 uncultured Saprospiraceae bacterium
ATCACTTTAGATGGAACTACTTTGTTCCTAGTAATATTTGTTCTTGTTTGCGAATGAATACTAAACCAATATTTAATATTAATAAGCCAAAGATCATTAATCCCCATTGACTCATTGTTGGTATAGGTGTTTCATTCCAAATTCTTACTTCTATCTGAGCAGACTCCGTGCATCCTGCTTGATCTGTTGATACAACAGTATAAACGGTATTAGACGTTGGACTTAAGCATAAATTACTACCACTTTGACTTACACCGTCAGTAGGACTAACAGTATAACTCGTTGGTCCTGTTACCGTAATACAAGCTTGTTCTCCAATAAATATATCTTTTTCAGTCTCTGAAAGCGTAACATTACAGAGTTCATTCCAAATCCTTATTTCTACTTGTACTTGATCAGAACATCCTGGATCAGTTGAAGTAATCGTATAAACGGTATTTTCTGTTGGACTTAAGCATAAACTACTTCCATTTTTAGTCACCCCATTGCTTGGAGAAACTACATAATTAACTGCAGTGGATATAATTACACAAGTTTCTTCTCCTTCGTAAATATCTCCTTCAGTAATATTTACCCCAATGCCACAGGTAGGTGCTGGTTCAATAGGGTCAGGCATAATGAAACCCGCATCAATCGTACGGATATTATCCCCTGGGTTTATTGGAAATAAATCCGTCATACTCGTCAATGGATCGTTATCGGAATTATCTCCGCCATCATCTGAAGCATTACCAGATTGTTGGGTAGGTTCGAAACCTTCTGGCGTATTAAACATTACCTTGTATAAACCACTAGGATCTTCAATAGTGAAACTATATCTTCCATCTTCATCAGTTGTAGTAGTTTGTAAAGTATTTCCGGCAGCATCCTGTAATTTTACCGTAACATTTGGAATACCTGGCTCTCCATTATCTTGAATCCCATCTTTATCTAGGTCTTCAAAAACGAAGTCCCCTACTTGAGCAGGGATTGGATCAGGAACAATGAAACCTGCATCAATAGTAGGAATATTATCTCCAGGATTTACTGGAAATAAATCTGTCATACTCGTCAATGGATCATTATCAGAATTATCCCCGCCATCATCTGAAGCATTACCAGATTGTTGGGTAGGTTCAAAACCAGTAGGTGTATTAAACATTACTTTGTATAAGCCTTGAGGATCTTCAATAGTGAAACTATATTTCCCATCTTCATCTGTCGTAGTAGTTTGTAAAGTATTTCCAGCAGCGTCCTGTAATTTTACAGTAACATTAGGAATACCAGGTTCTCCATTATCTTGAATCCCATCTTTATCTAAGTCTTCAAAAACGAAGTCCCCTACTTGAGCAGGAATTGGTGCAGGAACAATGAAACCAGCATCAATAGTAGGAATATTATCTCCAGGATTTACAAGAAATAAATCAGTCATTCCTGTAGCAGGATCATTATCAGAATCATTTACGCCACCATCCGAGGCAGTACCAGATTGTTGAGTCGGTTCAAAATCAGTAGGGGTATTAAACATGATTTTATAAAAGCCATTTGGATCAAGGATAGTGAAATTATACTTTCCATCCGCATCGGTCGTCGTCGTTTGTAAGGTAATACCGTCTTCATTTTGAAGTTTCACCGTAACATTCGGAATACCTGGCTCTCCATCATCTTGGATACCATCTTTATCTAAATCTTCAAAAACGAAGTCACCCACTTGAGCAGGTATAGGATCGGGAATAATAAATCCTGCATCAATAGTTGTAATATTATCTCCTGGACTAACAGTAAATAAATCAGTCATATTCATCTGAGGATCATTGTCAGAATCATTTGCGTTACCGTCGGCTGCATTACCAGATTGTTGAGTCGGCTCAAAACCAGTAGGGGTATTAAACATGATTTTGTACATACCAGTAGGAGCAACTATGGTGAAACTATAATTACCATTTTCATCTGTATTCACTGTTTGCAAAGTATTTCCCATTGGGTCCTGTAATTTTACAGTAACATTCGGAATACCCGGCTCTCCCTCATCTTGGATACCATCTTTATCTAAATCTTCAAAAACGAAGTCGCCTACCAGAGCGGGGATAGGATCTACTGGTGGAGGAGTAGGTCGATCTACATTAATCGTTAATTCAGCAGTATGAGAACAATCGTAATTAGCAATATCATTCCATATTATTGTATATGTTGTAGATTGAGACGGAGAAAAGCAAACCTCTTCACAGTCTGTACAACTAACTCCTACGCTAGGAGAGAAGCTGTATAAGTTAGCATTTTCAATTGGCATACAAAATTCATCACCCATCACAATAGTTGTTTGAGTAGTTGGTAATGAAATCTCTGTACATGCACCTAAAATGGTTCCTAAAACAAGATTACAATTATCGTTACTTGAACCATTATTTACCGCCATACAAGAAGTATAACCCTCTGAGTCAATAGCAGATTGATTAGGGGCAATGTATCCATAAGGAGGGGTCGTTCTTATAATATAATTTCCATCAGCTAATCCGTAAAAACTATATTGACCATTTTCGTCAGTCGTAATAGTCGTGATGGCATTCTCTCTATCACTACAGTTATAAAGTGTAATAAATACATCCGCCATAGGAATATCCTCAGCATCCTTATTTCCATCTCTATTCACATCTTCATGTACACAACCGTTAATAGAGCCTAAAGGAATACATGGAGAAGGATTCGTACATACCGTTTCATCGCCAGCATGTTCCGTAATTAATACTCTAAAGAAACCAGCTGATGTAAGGTCTGTTGGGGAGTAGCTAGCTGCGTTAGCATTAGGGATATCAGTAAATCCTTCTTCACAATTAACAGTGCTGACTTGCCATTGGTAAGTAAGCGTTCTATTATCATTGACAGTAGTAGAAGCTGTCAGAAGGGTAAAAGGATAAGTATCATCTTGGATAGATACATCAATATCAGTCATGGAGCATTCTACAGCATCGAATGTCATTCCTGTTAGGAAAGACATGAGTTGATTATAAGAATCAAAATCGTGAAAACCATCAGGATCATTTTCTAAACCGAAGCCTGGATCATTGTATTCAAAAATAACCTGCTTACCAATATTGTTAGCATTATAAATACTAATATTTCCAGAGGAATTATCGCCTGGAATCCGACCATCATTTTGAATATCAATTCGTTGGTTATTATTAGCATCTGGAAATTTTGCATAAAATTTGTCCGTATCAGCTTGGTGGATCATTGTCGGATCAGGAATGATATATTCATTACTACCAGCACCAGAAAGCACCGTAATCTGATCTATATAAGAATACCGACAGCTATAATCATTTAAATCACCGAAACCTTCACAAGTAGAACCTTGCCCACCAATGAAGTTGTAATCCATATCCCCAAGGGTATAGGTGATGTTTTCTAAACTTATGTTATTATCAAATTCTAAGGTGAAACGCATCTTAGAGCTTGGATCTCTGAGATAAGTATATTGACCATCTGGATTTTGGTCTCTTCCTTTGAACGCATAGCATAGTGCTATATCTCCGCCGCAAAGTCCTCGGGAAACCTTGTCCGTATCAAATTTTGATACGCCCATTTCAGCACTTCCTTGATTGTCTCTTGTTAGAAAGTTAATTGGGCTAGTGCCATTAGGGCCGCCACTGATATTTAATGTAATCTTGTAATCAAATCCAGCATCTAACCTGCTAGCGTCATTGGTAAGTACATTACCTGTCACTTCGACTAATTGGTCGCTGATAAAATTAATGACAGGTTCGTCTTTTTCGAAATCAATGATGTAGGCTGGTTCCATAGCATTAGCTATGGCATACAACACCAAAAAGCAGAGCATTAAAAAATTTCTTTTCATGGTAAATAATTTGCAATCTTTATTTAAGTTTGGGTAATGTGTGATAGCCTTTTATGATAATACTTCTAGAATTAAAAAAATTACTTGCTTTGTTGGGGTAGTAAGTTGGAAATGTAGTCTGTATCTATGATAAAAAAATGTAGCCTTGGGGCTTGATCTCTTTAGAAAACTATCCTCGAAATGATTCTTGTCTAGGTAGCTATTTCTAGCTTCCTAAACCCAAAATAGATGTCTAAATATCTACGGCACAAATTTTACAATAAATACAATGTAGGGGTTGGGGGAGGTGTAGTTTAAAACGGAGTGTAGTATATGGACTAAATAATATGTCGCAATATAAAATATATATTAAAAAATAAATTTTAATTTTATCCATTATTGTGACAGTGTAATATTGAAGACCATCTTGATCTATTACCTCATAAGAACAGTATGTAAGATAAAGAAGTGGTGTTAACTGCTAACTATCAGGTAGTTGAAATAAATATATAGATTTTTGCAAATTATGAAGGTAACAAAAAAGTGGAATTGAAAAATAATAGGTAGGATTGAATTTTAGGTTTGATTTGTTAGGGTATTGTACAAAAAAAACCGACTCAATTTAATCGAGTCGGCGAAATACATCTGTTTACCTTTTAGTAAATACTAATTTTCCTTTTTTAAGAATTGCTAGTTTATTTTGTTAGGTGTTCTTAATTAGTAAGATTTTTGGCAATTATTAAAGTGAAAGGGATTATTTCTTAGCAGTAACTCCTGCAAGAATTTGTTCTTGTTGATAGACAAACATTACAGCTATATTAAGTATCAGTAATCCGAAAATCATTAATCCCCATTGACTCATAGTTGGTACAGCAGTTTCATTCCAAACTCTAACTTCAAATTGTGCAGAGTCTGTACATCCGTCCGTAATAGACGTAATAGTGTATACAGTCGTTTCTGTTGGACTTAAACAAAGATTTTCTCCACTTTGACTTACTCCAATAAGAGGAGAAACGGTATAAGAAGAAGTACCAGTTACTGAAATACAAGCTTGTTCTCCTTGAAAAATATCTGTCTCTCCTTGTGATAAAATAGGTTTACAACTACCGAATGTCATGCCTGTCATAAAAGACATTACTTGGTTATAAGAATCAAAATCGTGATAGCCGTCGGCATCACCAACTAATCCAAAACCAGGATCATTATAGTCAAAAATAATTTGCTTACCGATATTTCCTGGATTATATACGGTAATGTTTCCATCCCCATCAGTACCAGGTACTCTGCCATCTAATTCCGCATCTACTATTTGATCATTATTTGCATCTGGAACATTAGCGTAGAAAGTATCTCCAACTCTTTGGCGACTACTAGCGATAGAATTGCCTCGGATATTGTTGCCTCCTACTTGATAAATTCTTGCAGGATCAACGAATGTGTATTCATTACTACCTGCGCCTGAGACAACTGTGACTTGGTCAATATAGCTAAATCGACAGATATAGTTATTGCTGTCTGTAGGTCCAAAGCATGGACTACTAGGATCGGTATTTTCTAAAGAATAGTCCATGTCTCCCAAAACATAAGTGACGTTATCCAGATCTTCTCCATTATCCAATTCTAAAGTAAATCTCATATTGGAGCTAGGATCTCTTAAATAAGTATAATCCGCACCATTTGTTTCCCTACCAAGAAAGGCAAAAGATAGAGCTGCTGCACCGCCAAATTGTTCTCTAATTTTAGTGCCACCTACATCAAATTTTGAAGCGGCTGTTGCAAGAGCAGGACCACTATTGTCTCTTAACAAGTAATTAATTGGTGTACTACCATCTGGTCCTCCAGAGATAGTCATTGTAATTTTATATCCAAATCCAGCTTGTGCTTTTGTTCCGTCATTTAGTAAAACGTTCCCTGTGACCTCGGTGACTTGGTCGCTAATAAAATTAAATACAGGCACATCTGTTTCAAAATCAATAATGTATTTAGAAGATTGTGCATTGGCAAATATGCCCATAAGCATCAAGCAGAAAAGTATAATTGTTTTTTGCATGGTAATTATATTTGTGAAAAATATGATAGGATTATGATAAGGGAGAACAATAGATGGGAGATTTAACGAGTAGATTATAGAATAGGAGGACTCTATGATAGAGGGAATACTAGACTAGAAAAATTTGGAAGTGGAACAACAGAACGAATTTGAGAGTAAAGTAATATACCTTAGAATATGGGGAATATGCTTAATGGAACAAAAAGGTATGTACTTTTAAGTTAAGGGATAAACTTTTAACAAATATAAATAGTGATAACATTTTAAAGTATTCTATAAAGTTTTTTTTGTGACATAATTATTGGGTAATATATTAAAATAGATGAAAATATTATTGCTTTAATGCATTTTCAGTAAAGTAATATTTACTTGGTTGTCAATGAGTTAAATTCTGTTTTTTTTAGCTATTAAGAAAACATGTCTTATGTTTTATAACATTTTCAAACAGCTTCAATTTAAATTTGAATATTTGCATAATGGAAAATAATTTACTTATAGAGAAGCCTTATATTAATTATCCTTTTTATAGCGGAGATGATTTAGGCTTGGTGTATACGGCTATAGCATCTACTTTCAAGGTGTGGGCTCCGTCGGCCAGTCAAATGAACTTGAAATTATATTCAGATGCCATTGGTAATGATGCAATAGATATTATTCATTTAGAAAAAAAGGGAGAAGGTCTGTGGGAAGTAGTTGTTCCAGAAGACTTACTCGGAAAGTATTACACCTTTCAAGCGGAAATACAGGGAGAGTGGAAAACTGAAGTTCCAGATCCGTATGCTAAAGCTGTAGGCACGAATGGTCTTAGGGCTCATATTGTTGACTTTGACCAAACAAATCCTAGAAATTGGGAAAAGGATATTCGTCCACCTCTAGCGCATTTTACAGACATAATTATTTATGAGCTACATGTACGAGACCTTTCTATACATATGAATTCTGGGATTCAACATAAAGGAAAATTTTTAGGGTTAACGGAATTGAATACAAAAAATGTAGAAGGTTTAGCAACAGGATTGGATCATATTAAATCATTAGGGGTTACCCATATTCATCTGTTGCCTTCCTACGATTTTTTCACCATTGATGAAAGTAGGCCCGAAGAAAACCAATATAATTGGGGATATGATCCGCAGAATTATAATGTGCCAGAAGGAAGTTATGCGACCAATGCAGAGGATGGTGCAGTTAGAATTTTAGAATTTAAAAAGTTGATCCAAACTTTACATCAACATGGTTTGCGGGTAATCATGGATGTAGTGTATAACCATACAGGACGTACAGAAGCATCTAATTTTAATCAATTAGTTCCGGGGTATTATTATCGACAAAATAGCAAAGGTGGTTTTTCCGATGCTTCGGGTTGTGGGAATGAGACGGCATCAGAACGCCCAATGATGCGAAAATTTATAATAGATTCCGTTAAATATTGGGCGGAAGAATACCATATTGACGGCTTTCGTTTTGATTTGATGGGGATTCATGATATTGCCACTATGAATCAGATAAGGGAGATGCTCAAAGAAATAGACCCAACAATTTTTGTTTATGGAGAAGGTTGGACAGGAGGAGACTCTCCTTTGCCAGAAGAACAACGGGCTGTCAAAAAGAATATGAATCAAATGCCAGGGATTGCTGCTTTTAGTGATGATATCAGGGATGCGATAAAAGGACATGTATTCTCCCACAAGGATACTGGATTTGTAAGTGGTAAAAAAGGTTTGGAAGAAAGCATTAAATTTGGGATTATCGCAGCTACCGATCATCCCCAGATAGATTATGCTAAAGTGAATTATTCTGATGCGCCTTGGGCAAAGCATCCGAGCCAAACAATCAATTATGCTTCTTGTCATGACAATCACACTTTGTGGGATCGATTGCTTAATTCTCAACCTAACATTTCAAATTCAGATCGTATTAGAATGCATCTCCTAGCAAATACGATCGTACTGACTTCCCAGGGTATTCCTTTTTTACATGCAGGCGTAGAAATGTTGCGAACCAAATATGGCGTAGAAAACTCCTATAAATCACCAGATGCCATTAATCAGCTTGATTGGTCTAGAAAGTCTACCTATCAACAGGTAGTACAATTTTATCAACGACTAATATTGTTACGTAAGAACCACCCAGTCTTTAGAATGACTACCACACAAATGATACAAGAAAATCTTTCTTTCTTGGACGTACAAGAAAGTAGAGTAGTGGCCTATGTACTAAAAGGAGCGGCAAGTAATGATAGTTGGAAAGAAATATTAGTAGTGTTTAATGGCAGTCAAGAAGCTAAAAAAATAAAAATACCTAATGGTCAGTGGAGGGTAGCTCTAGATGGAGAAAGTATTAATGAACAGGGATTATACAGGGTAGAGGCACCCGAAATAGTAATAGATTATAGCTCGGCAATGATATTTTTTAAAAAATAAACAGTCTGATTAACACCTCATTAACAAAATTTAAAAATCATTGAGAGCTATAAAGCCTTGTTGGTATTACCTTTGCAACATGTCAGACAAAATGACTGTTTCGAGATATAAGAAAAACAACTATTTTTGTACCTCGTTAATCCTATTTAATTTCATAGAATTTAAAAAATTAAAAAATGAAACTTAGAATTGCTTTTTTTAGCCTTTTAGTCGCAAGTTTATTTGTAGTAGCTTGTGGTGGTGGTGATTCATCCGTAAGAGATGCAGCTCGTCAAGCAGTAGAAGCTAATCCAGCACCAGCAGCTCCTGTAGCACCAACTGCAACGACTCCAGCAGCTCCTGCAACACCAGCAGCGCCAGCAGGCCCAACAACAGTAATGACTTTTCCAGAAGCAGAATTTGATTTTGGTACTGTCACTTCAGGTGAGAAAGTGGAGCATGCTTACAAATTTACAAATACAGGTACAGAGCCTTTAATCATTAGTGATGCAAAAGGATCTTGTGGATGTACTGTTCCAGAATGGCCAAAGGAGCCTATCGCACCAGGAGAGTCTAGCCAGATTATGGTAAGATTTGATTCTAGCAACAAAAGCGGAAACCAAAGTAAGCGTGTGACTTTGACTGCTAATACAGAGCCAGCTCAAACATTCTTGACGATCAAAGGTCAAGTAAACAAAGTAGAAGAGCCAGGTAAGTAATCTTGAAAGAATAAAGATGTAAGTAGCTCTGCTACTTGTATAGAATAGAAGGCTTGACGATATAATCGTCAAGCCTTTTGTTATTCTGTACTTGACACTGTTTAGATTAGAGAACAGAGAAGCGAGAACAGAGACGTATTT
Source organism: uncultured Saprospiraceae bacterium (assembly GCA_937973945.1). GTDB lineage: Bacteria > Bacteroidota > Bacteroidia > Chitinophagales > Saprospiraceae > JAFMDF01. The sequence goes on from CALJIY010000516.1 coordinate 9,127, forward strand.
CGTTTACAAATAACTAATTTAATCGACTTTTAAACGGAATAGGTCTCTATTCTCTGCTCTCTACTCTCTGTTCTAAACAACGTCAGGTAGAGAGATTATCTACCTTTTCTAATTATATCTCCAACAGCTATCATTGCTTTTCCCTTCGATTTATCTTTTTCCCAACAGATATTTTGCCCCACTTTAATCTTCTTTTTTATTACTCTAAATGTGGCTAAAGTCCTATTAGGTTCCTTTTCCATCTTTCCTGTTTGTTGATTGATATTGGGTACTTGGCAACGAGTACAAAGCTTAACGCCTCTAAATTGCTGTGTATTAATAGCGAAAATTTTCCATTTATCTTCTCCAAACGGAGTGCCTCCACTAAATAAAATATTAGCTCTAAAACGATCGGCAGGTATTGGTTCTTTTAACCTAGTATTTAAGTCATCCATCGAAGCGTTTCCTAACAATAGAATAGGGTAGCCATCTGCAAAACTGACAATTTCGCCTTCTTTTCCATACCTTTTGTCAATAGCTCGATGCGAATCTTCTGGCATATAGACTAATTGACAATCTTGATTTAATTGTTTGCTAAACCACTTATTAATCCCTTTATCTAGCACATTGGCTATACAAGTATCCTCCCATATTTCTACTTGTTGTTGTTTGGAAAAATGCTTTGGTTTTAAGGGAAAGGCTATTTTATGTTTTGGGGTTTGACTATTCCATACCACCAATTGATCCCCTTCAATTTTAGTCTTCAATAAGGCCATCATGGGAGTAGCGCGTTGGGTCATGAACTGCCCAACCTTATTGGTTAACATAAACCGACGATCATGTTCCAAACCTCGGCGTGTTAGATTAGCCTTATGTAATGATATGCCACCAAGTGATTTAATAGGGTAAATGTGTATAGCTGATACTTTCATGCTGTTTATTTAGTTTTTTGCATTGTTTTAAGTCTATTGGAATAGTATTGCAGAATTTGTCACAAAACGATTCATTTTATTTAAATCTCTTCTGAAAAAGAGTGAATTTGACAGATTGCTAAAATATCTTTTAGGACAGATAGAATATGATTATTTATAGTGCACTGATAATAAATGAGTTATTATAGCTATAAAAAATAATGTATAAATTTAAGATGCTACCTCTATCTTTTATAGTAAAAAACTAATAAATTGGGATTCCGAATGCCTCTCCAATAAAAAAATAGATCACCTCCATACCTTCTCTTTAACTAAAAAATTCCCCGCTCCTCATTTATACAGACAAATATGGCATTATTATTAGTAGTTATATTATAACAACCTACTGTCTCTATGCCTATGTTGGACTTATAAATAGCAAATAAGTTCCCTCCAATAAACAATATTAATTAAGTAGAAATTAATGTACTTGATTGAATTCTAGCTTTATTCTATATGAATTTTATGAATAAATATTCCTAAAAAAGGGTGCACCTCACGATTGATAATCGTCTTGGAACAATTCTTGAATTAGAATATGAATTGTAAAAACTAATAATATATAGAGAAAACTGGAAATGTTCTTAATAAAAACATTTGAACACTTTAACCAAACTGAAACTACTAAATAAAGTAGATATGAGAAAAAATTTAACACTTATCTTATTCTTACTCTTAGGGGGGATTGCTGTGCAAGCACAGCAAGATGCAATGTTCACCAAATATATGTTTAATAGTTTGGTCTATAATCCAGCTTATGCAGGGTATTATGACCACTTATATGTTGGGGTATTGTATAGAAACCAATGGCAAGGAATTGATGGCGCTCCGACGACACAAACCTTAACAATGCATACGCCGCTCAAGCAGCAAAAAGTAGGTGTAGGTTTAAATTTAGTAAATGATGGTATTGGCCCAATAAATGAGACCAGAGCAAATCTTAGTTACTCCTATCGAATTCCTTTAGGAGGCGCTAATACGCTTGCTATAGGTATACAAGGAGGGCTCTCTTATTGGAGAGCAGACTGGGGCCAACTGAATTTACAAGAAGCAAATGATGATGCCTTCTCTGATCCAGATCCAACCAAGCTACTACCAAATTTTGGAGCAGGGATTTTATTCTTTAATAAAACTTTCTACGTAGGGGCTTCATCGCCACAGTTAGTAGAACATGATTTACGAGAGGAAAATATTAATACACTTCCTTTCGCAAAGCAATATCGTCACTATTATTTTGCAGCAGGAGCTGCATTTCCGCTTGGCGGAGAACACTTAGTTTTTAAGCCTTCTGTTTTAGTAAAAAATGTAGGCTTGCTATCTAAGTTAAGTAAAGATGAAGAGTTTCAAAATGTTGGTGCGCCAACAGAAGTAGACATAGATTTATCCTTAATGTTTTATGAGCAATTTCAAGTAGGTATTTCTTTCAGAACTGCGGTAGAAGCATTTGATGATAGAAGTTCTTATGATTCAGCAGATATTTGGATGTCTTATTTGTTACCAAACGGCTTACGTTTTGGGGCTGCATTTGATTATCCTTTAAATGATTTGAACACAGTAACCTTCGGTTCTTTTGAAATGATGGTAGGCTACCAATTCAATTACGAAGTATCAAAAGTAGTGACGCCAAGATATTTTTAAATAGATCGCTCAGCTGTCAGATGTCAGATCGTTCTAGTTAGCTTACGCTAACCGAACTGTCAGAAGTCAGACTCATGATGTTGACCACGCCACACAGTCAATGTCGTGAATCTGACCTCTGACAGTTCCGGAGGAAACGATCTGACCTCTGACCTCTAAAAAAAAGATAACTCATTCAATATCAATTACTTTTGCTAAATATTATACAAAAAGGTAATTAGCAGCTAAAAGTGATTATAACGGAAAGATTTTTGTTATAAGTAAAAAATTACACCTTGCCTTATTACAATACTGTTGTGATAAGCAGAAATATAAACACTAGAGAAAACATCGTATTATGTTAAAACCTCTTAATAAAACAGCCAGCAAAATGCTACGCAGATCCCTCCTAGCCGTATTAGTTCTTTTTATAGGCATGTCCGCTGTATCGGCGCAAAGTTCAAAATTAAAAAGAGCTAAAAAGTATTATGATAATTTGGCCTACATGGAGGCGATAGAATTATATAACCTCGTTTTAGAAAAGGAGGATAATCCAGAAGCAAAAATTTACCTTGCGGATTCTTACCGCAAAATAAACGATACGGACAATGCCGAATACTGGTATGGTCAAGTAGTACGATTAGCAGAAGCACAGCCCGTCCATAAACTGTACTATGGCATGATGCTCCAACGTAATGGAAAATGTGATTTAGCAAGAGAATGGTATGCACAATATGTGGAAGCTGTTCCGGACGATTCACGTGGTACACACTTGGAGCAAGCCTGTAATTTCGAAGAAGAGTTAATGAGTAAAAATGCTAACATCTTCGAGATAAAACCACTTTCTATTAACTCCAACATGGATGATTTTAGTCCAGCTTTTTATAAAGACGGATTAGTATTCGCTTCCGAGCGGGATAAAGGTTCTGCTGTGAAAAGAGAGCACAGTTGGACAGGTAATCCTTTCTTAGAATTATTCTATGTAGATGCGAAAAGTACAGGAGGTGGAGAAGAAGGCGAAGGCGAATGTAATTTTCAATACGGCCGACCAAAGAAATTCTCTTCTGAAGTGAATGATAAATTTCATGAGGCAGCTGTTACTTTTAAGCCAGACCAAAGTGAAATTTTCTTTACAGCTAATAACTATAAAGGAGAAGCAGATGATGGTTCTAGAAAATTAAAAATTTATTCTGCCGTATCAAAGGGCGGAGATGAGTGGGGAGACATCCAAGGTTTACCTTTTAATAGCGATGAGTACTCTGTGGCACATCCTAGTTTACATCCAGATGGCAATCGATTATTTTTTGCTTCTGATATGCCAGGTGGATATGGAGGTATGGATATTTACTATTCTGATTTGGAAGGAAATAGATGGAGCCCACCTATTAATTTAGGTGCAGATGTGAATACAGAAGGTCATGAAATTTTTCCTTATGCAGGTCCTAATGGAAGAGTCTACTATTCTTCTGATGGATTGATCGGATTAGGTGGTTTAGATATTTTTTATATCGAAGAAAAAAGCGAAGGCAATTGGGCGGAGCCTATTAATTTAGGTTTCCCTGTAAATACAATAGCAGATGATTTTGGAATCATCTTTAATGAGACTGGAATGTGTGGTTACCTTTCTTCCGATAGAGATGGCGGAAGTGGTGGCGATGATGTATATAGCTTTACTAAAACGGCTGCTCCTGTAGAAATTTTTGTCTACGATGAAGCAACGGATTTACCATTAGAAGGAGCAACGATTACAGATGCTTGTACTGGGGCAACCTATACAACTAATGCGAACGGTAAGGCTTTATTAGATATGAAATTGAATACTTGCTGTGACTTTGGAGCAGTGATGGAAGGATACATGGAAAGTACAAAAGAAGGTTGTACAAAAGGAATGCTTTTGGGAGATGTATTGAGGGTGAAGATTCCACTTAAAAGTGCGGCTAACTTTAATATTGAAGGAATTGTATTTGACCAACAAACTGGCTTACCATTAGAAGGAGCGGAGGTAGAGTTGACTAGTGATACAGAAGAAGAACCACAATTGTTAATAACAGATGCAACAGGACAATTTAATTTTGAATTACAAAAAGATAAATGCTATACCGTAAAAGCTTCTAAGGATTTATACTTAGCATCATCTGTAGATAATCAATGTACAACAGATTTGTCAGGATCTACTACGCTTCAGACCAATCTTAATCTTCAGCCTTACACTAATAGTACTGGTGGTGCAGGAGGTGATGGTACAGGAATGGGTGACGGTGGAATTGTATCAGGCCCAGATGGAATGTCTAGAGTAGTGAAAGACCCAAATACAGGTCTATGGATTGATTCTCAAACAGGAGAGCCAGCGGAAGGAAGTATCAACGGGATGGTTTACGAAAAAGGAGATATTGTAGGCTCTGATACGAATGTATTTGAGCCAGGTAAAACGGATCCTGCACAGGGTGGAATTACCTTCTTACTGCATATTTACTATGATTTTGATCAGTCTTATATCAGAGCAGATGCAGAGCCAGAATTAGAAAGAATGTTAGCGACAATGAATAACAACCCCGATTTAATTGTGGAAATTGGATCGCACACGGATTCAAGAGGATCTTACCGATATAATAACCGATTGTCTCAGCGTAGAGCAGAAGCGGTTGTAAGATGGCTAGTAGAAAGAGGGGTCGCACAAGATCGTTTAGTAGCTGCAGGCTATGGCGAAAACATCAATGTTAACAATTGTTCTAATAATATTCCTTGTAGTGAAAGAGAACACCAAATGAACAGAAGAACAGAATTTAAAGTAATTGGCTGTACTTCTTGTGATTTCTTAAATGAAACGATTTCTTCTCCAAATGATTCCGTAGAAGTAAATCCATGTGTGGGATGTCCTTTCGATGATTAATAAGTTTCGATATTTAGTTGGTTATTTAATCAACTAAATCTTACCGCTATAACTCTCAAAAAAGAAAACAATTGGGTAAGTGCTTTGGCGCTTACCCTTTTTTTGTGCTTGAGAAGTCAGATCATTTCATTGTCAGACTATTCCGAAATACTTCGGAACTGTCAGAAGTCAGATTTATGATGTTGACCACATCATGAGGTCTACGTCATAAGTCTGACACCTGACAGTCCTGTAAGGACGTTCTGACAATGAAATGTTCTGACTTCTATAGATTGGCAAAACCAATCTACACCGTCACCACCACTTTACCAATAGTCTTACCCGTCTGAAATAACTCAATCGCCTCAATTAATTTATCGAAAGTAAAGGTATGACCCACATGCGGTTTGCCAATATCTAGATCTTTCAATTCTTTTATTAGACTTTGCATCAATTCCACTCGTTCGTACAGATAAATCAAGTTAAAGCCTAAAATCCCTTTATTAATTTCACTCATCGACTGCGGATCAATCCTAGGGCGAGTAATATGTTCATATAAGACTTTAAAGTAATTAGGTCGTTTACCTGGAGAGGCATAACGCGCTGCGCCATAAAATATAACTCTCCCTTCAGGAGCGAGTATTTCATAGGCATCTTTAAAAAAAGAACCACCAATACACTCCATAACCATATTGAGTTCTCGACCGTCTAAAGCAGCTTTTAGGTCTTTTTCAAAGGTTCTTTTATTTCGAACAATCGCTGCATCGTATCCTTCTTTTTTGATAAAATCTACTTTAGCGTCACTTCCCACCGTACCAATGGTATAGGCCCCATATTTTTTGGCAATTCGATTAGCAAGAATACCCACGCCACCAGCGGCACTATGAATGAGAATCGTATAATTTTCACGAATAGCGCCCAAATTTCGTAAGCCATAAAAAGCAGTCAATACTTGTACTAAATAAGCTGCCCCCTCTTCAAAACTCCAATCCGAGGGCAGGGGGAGGATATGCCCTTCATCCATGTTTAAATGCGTGGTATATCCACCAAAACGAGTAACGCCCATGATTCTATCTCCAACTTTATATTCTGTACAGTCTTTGCCTACTTTAATCACCTCTCCTGCATATTCTAAACCAGGAATAAAGACGCCTTTAGGGGTAGCGGAATATAGACCAAACATAGCAAATATGTCTGCAAAATTAAGTCCCACTGCTTTCACGGCTACCGTTACCTCATTTCCAACAGGATCGGGTAATTCGGAAGTGACCAA
>CALJIY010000517.1 GCA_937973945.1 uncultured Saprospiraceae bacterium
TATTAAGAATAAACATAATGCTCCTTTAACACAATTGCAAATAAGTCCTAATGGACAATACATTGCCTATGCCATTAATGAGATAGGAAAGTATTCCATTTATATTCAAGATCTTCGATCGAATGAAAGAACGCTTGTAAAGAAGGGGGGCTTTAGAAATCAATTTCAAGCAACAGATTATAGTTACCCTTTTATATCTTGGAATCCTAGTGGCTTTGAATTAGCCTATATCTATGAACAACGAGATGTCATCTATTTATCCAAATATGATTTAAATACGAAAGAGACTTTAACAGAAGAATTAGATACTAAGATTCAACGGGTCTATAGTATGGACTATGTCAACAATGTGGATATGGTTTTGTCAGGAGCTATGAGTGGTTATTCAGAATTGCTATACTATCGATCCAATGTTAGAGCTACTCAAAAAATAACAAATGATTTTTATGATGATCTAGATGCGGTCTATGTGGAAGTAGGGAATCAGAAAGGAATTCTATTTGCGTCTAACAGACAAGATTCGATGATCGCTAATGCCAAACTAGATACCATTCTACCAATCAATACCTTTGATATTTTTTATTATGACTTAGAAAATAAATCTAGAGAGCTGGTTCGGGTGACCAATACTCCATTTGCCAATGAACGCCAGCCCATGGCAATAGATACTACCCACTTTTCTTTTCTCTCAGATGAATCAGGAATCTACAATAGACAATATGGATATTTAGAAGACTATACAGCCTATCTAGAACAAGTAGTTGTCTTGAAGGATGGAGGGGAAGAGCTGATTGTCCATATAGATTCTGCGATAACCAGTTTGGATACCGCAGTAATTGCTCAAATAGATACAACCTTCATTCGACCTGTTATTAAAAAAAGAGCAATTAATCATTTTGCCTCTAATAAAAATAGAAATATACTAAGCCAACATAAAGCCAGAAAATCAGATAAATTAGTAGAAGTATTTTATAAGGATGCTAGCTACCAAGTACAGGTGCAAGCGGCTGATCCGAGCGTACAAATTACACCAACAGTAACTGGTTATAGAAATAAGGAATTGTCAAATCAACTTTCAAGTGTTCCAAAAAAAGAAGTTGAAACAACTAATTCAGCATCAGATATTTTAATTGAAATTAATCAAATTGAAGCCCCCACTCAAGACCAAGTTCCTGTAACAAATGATCAACCAAAACAAGAAGAATCAGAAGGAGGCTATTTATTTGAAACAGAATTTGAATCATCTGAACGGGAAACGGAAGTAGTGCAAGAGTCACTTGAAACAATAGCATCAGATACCATTCCTACAACAGCAGAAGATCCTTATTTATTCCAAACAGAATTTGACAAAGTAGTACCAAGAGTCGGAAGCGCAAATGAACCTCGACGGGGAACGGATCGTTCTACTAAGCCTACAACGGCTACTCCCCAAACTAGCACAGCTACTACTGATGCAACAAGTAATCAGAAGCCCATACACAGATTTAGATCTTCTAGAATTATTCCTTATAAAATCAAATTTCGTACGGACTACGTAACCATGAACTTAGACAATAGTCGATTGTTCGAAGGTTTGGAAAGTCCAGCCGCTAATCCAGATGGCTTCCAAACGCCAGTTCCCGGTATTTTATTAAAAACCAGTTTCAAAGATTTATTTGAGGACTATGAATTTGAGATGGGTGCTCGCTTTCCAACTACCTTTAACGGAGATGAGTACTTTCTAACATTTAAAGACAAGAAGAAGCGCTTGGATAAAACCTACACTGCTTATAGAAAGACTAGAAGATATACGCCTAGTAGTAATCTATTTCCTCCAGAAAAATCTAGAGAGGTCGTTTTATTAGGTCAGGCACAAGTAAGTTATCCTTTAGACATCTATACCAGTATAAAAGGAACCGCAAGTGTTAGAAGTGATAAAATAATTCAATTATCCACAGATGCTCAAGCATTAGGCGTTCCCACAACCACTCGGCAACAGGCAGGTCTAAGACTTGAATATGTTTTTGACAACACCTTAGATGTTGCCATTAATATTAAAAACGGAACTCGGTATAAAATATTTGGCGAAGCCATCAAGCGATTTGATTTGGATGCTTTCAATGGATTTAATGCGAGTGCACGAAAAGGGATGATGGGGATTGTAGGCTTGGATGCACGACATTATCAGCGAATAGCAAAGCATAGCATTGTGGCATTACGTCTAGCAGGCGCTACTTCCTTTGGTGCTGAAAAAGTATTGTATTATTTAGGCGGGGTCGATAATTGGTTACTGCCAAGCTTTGATGATGGTATTCCAAATCCTGAACCTACAGGGGAGGAGTTTGTCTTTCAAGGACTTGCGTATAATATGAGAGGATTCAAACAAAATATTAGAAATGGTAATTCTTATGCCCTATTCAATGCAGAAGTAAGAGTGCCTATCTTCCGATACTTTAGTCGTACCACGCCTAGATCTGCTTTCTTAAGAAACTTCCAAATAGTTGGCTTTTTTGATGTGGGAACAGCATGGCAAGGTATTTCTCCTTTCGAAAGAGATAATCCTATCAATACTGTCACAATTGAAAATCCTAATAATCCTGTAACGGTTAAAGTAAATTTCTTTAGAGACCCTATTGTGGCAGGTTATGGCGCAGGGGTTAGAGCAATGCTCTTTGGATATTTCCTGCGCTTAGATTATGCTTGGGGTGTGGAAACTCGGGTGATTCAAGATCCAATTTTATATTTATCTATGGGAATGGATTTTTAGTGCTAAACAAAATAACAATCGTTTTAATAAGAAAGCGGCTAGGATATTAACATCCTAGCCGCTTTCTTATTTGCTCAACATCTATGAAAATCCCAATTTATACTCAACGAACAAATTAGTTCCTTCACCGAATTTTTCCATCTCTTGACTTTTTTT
>CALJIY010000518.1 GCA_937973945.1 uncultured Saprospiraceae bacterium
GATATTAGGGTGGAGATAGCAAGTGATATTGCTCGAGTCTGTGAAGGCGAAGAAGTAAAAATCAATTTCAATATTTTATCAGGAGGTACAGGCCCTTATGATATTAGCTATACGGATGGTATAACTAGTGATCGTTTAGGAAATATTGCAGATAATGTAGGATCAATATTCGTTACGCCTACTAGAGATAGCCGATACGAAATAACGGACATTGTAGATCATGGAAATAACTGCTATACAACGAATAGTATAGATACCGCTTTTCTAGCTTTTGAAATAAATGAGCGACCCATTGCAAATGAAATAGTGAAAGGCGTTTGCGCTGGGACAGGTACGAATAGTGGTAGATTTGACTTAACTAGATACATTAATGAAGTTAATGGCAATTCTAATTTACCAGTCAATTGGTACTATAACAATGACAGAGATAGTATCATTGATAATGAATCTGATTTTCTGACTACCCCAACAACGATCTATGCAACCGTATTAGGTTCTTGCGAATCCGATCCTATACCTGTGACATTGGAAGTTAATAACTGTGCAAATAATTTGGAATTGACGCTTGAGTCTGGTACTGTCCTCGACCTTAGTCATTTAGATGGAGATGACCGAGAAGTGTACATTACAAATAGATGGGGAGATTTAGTTTTCGCCTCCACGGATTATGAAGGATTTGAAAATAAATTTAAAGGTACTGATCTTCCACAGGGTGCTTATTATATTTATATAAAAAATGAGGAAAAAGGTCTGCCCGTACCTTATAAAGGTGTGATTTATTTATTGAAAGAACAGTAGTTTTTTAAATATCAAAATTCAAACTCCAAATATCAAAAAACTAGAAGAATTGGAATTTTGTCATTTGAATTTTGAGTTTTAAATTTTGATACCATTACCGAAATTTATACAATGCGACTAACTTTACTTTTCCATATATTCTGCCTGTTTTTTTCGATAACTGCTTCTGCTCAGCAATTGCCTTTATTTACGCAATATAGGGATAGCTGGACACAGATCAATCCTGCTGCTTTATCGAACAATTATATTAATTACGAAAACACGTATACAGCAGGTGTATCTCATCGACAACAATGGGCGGATCCAGATATTATTGGTGCACCGACCACTTCTCTTGCTCAGTTCCAGTATATCTCTTCTGATTATAATTTTACTACTGGAGGCTATATATTAAATGACCAGACAGGTGATATCGGTTCAACGGGAATCTATGGAAATTTTGCGTATCAAATTCCTATCGGACAAGGACGAGTAGATCAAACCTTGTCTGTGGGTTTAAGTGGGGGAATGGTTCAGTATAGAGTAGATATAGCAGCGGAGATTTTGGCTAGTACGGGAAACGGTACTAACTTTTCAGAGACGATTCTTTATCCAGATTTTGGAATGGGTATTTATTATCTATACGATGAGAAATTTTATGCAGGCGTATCTGTTCCTCAATTGTTCGGTTTGGATTTAACTTTGAGAGATAGCGAAGATCCTAATAATTCTTTTCCACTTACGAAAGTGAGACACTTTTATGCAGTCATAGGAGGATATTTTGATTTCGATTTTTTTGAAAGTGAGTCCTCCTTTTTTGAACCTTCCTTATGGGTACGTTATGTAGAGAATGTCCCCTTATCAATTGATTTTAATGTACGCTATAAGCCTTCTGATTATTTTTGGTTAGGGGCAGGATATGGGTCTGGAACGATTTATTCGGAGATTCGAGATCAGCAATTAGTAGATAAAGATTTGAATGCTTTAAAGCAAGTTTTACATTTAGAGGCAGGAGTTGTTATCTTAGATTTTCTAGAAGAAGAGTCGCATCTAAAGATAGGCTTTGGCTATGATGTTCAACTATCTGAATACTTAGTCAATTTTGGAAATTCTTTTGAAATACATGCCATTTATTCTTGGGAGTAAAAACTGCAAAAAAAATGCCGATGATAGGAGTATCATCGGCATTTTTTTTGCAATTTTCACGTTAGACGTTTTGTGTTTTCTCATACTCTTTTAATAAGTTTTTCACAATCTGCTTGACCTGAGTAGAGAACTCTTTATTCAAAATCCAATTATAGTATTGTCGATCCTTGTATAGAATAGGAGCAACTGGTTTGCCAACATATTTTCCGAAATTAAAGACAACTTCTCCATCATTATTATAACGCAAGCGTTGAGTCGCATCAATATTCCGATCATCCTTTGTGAAATCATGGATCGCCTGCATATCGTTTTTAATAGGTGCAGGAATCACATTTCCATCCGCATCTATCAAATCTACCTCTGCATATTTTTCTAACTGCCCCTTAAATACATCTACTGTTGCACGTACATCAACTAAGGCATCATGAGCATTTTCCATCTCTTTTCCACAGTAAAATTTTAAGGCGGCCTTTAGCGTACGTGGCTCCATTTTATAAAAGATCTTTTGCATGTCTATCAAGCGTCGTTTAGAGATATCAAACTCTATTCCTACCCTGGCAAATTCTTCCATTAAAATAGGCACATCAAAGCGATTAGAATGATAGCCGCCTAAATCACCATCACCAATAAATTTAAAAATCTTGTCGGCCACTTGTTGAAAAGTAGGCTGATTGGAGAGCATCTTAGGCGTAATACCATGTACGGCCATAGCTTCTTCTGAGATCGGAATGCCAGGATTAATGAGTGTTGTGTATTCTTCTGGTTCTCCACCGTTCTTAGGATATTTAATAATAGCAATTTGGACAATTCTGTCTCGGACTACATTTAATCCAGTGGCTTCTACATCAAAAAAACATAAATCTTTGTCTAGGTTAAAATTCATAAATAGAGAGTAGTTTGTAGGGTTTTCCAATACTTTTTGCAATGGTTGTTATAAAGGGTTATCGTTTAAAGAGTAGCTTATTTGTTTTCTATTTCCTTAAGTAATTACTAGTTACTTATTTGATGATGTTTTGCATACCTTTCGTATACTTACTACCAATGGATCCATTATCTAAAGCATATAAAAAATAAGCTTCAATGTTCGGGGTATTAGTCGCAATTTCGTAAGCTCGATCTAATCCAATCGTCATGAAAGCAGTAGCATATCCATCTGCGATCATGCACTCTTTTGATAAGACAGTGGCACTTAATAAAGTATTTCGTTCTGGATAACCGGTTTTAGGATTTAGCGTATGGGCATATTTGATTCCATCTACTTCATAGAAATTTCTGTAATTACCAGATGTTGCCATGGATTGATTCTCTATACTTATAACGGTTTCAAAGGCGGTAAGTGCTGCCTCTGGACTTGGTGTATTAATGCCTAGTTGCCATGGGAGGCCTCTTTTATTTACTCCTTTTGCCCTTACTTCGCCTCCAATATCTACTAAATAGTTTTGAATCCCTTTTTGTTCAAGCAAACGTCCTACTTCATCTACCCCATACCCTTTTGCTAAACTACTAAAGTCTATTTGAATGGCTGGGTGTTTTTTTTGCACGTATAACTGACCTTCTTTAGACTGAACTTGGATGTTATTAAAATCCACCAATTCTAACAATTGTGTTACTTTAAGGGAGTCTACTGCGGTAATAGCTCGTTTTTCGGTATAGCCAAATCCCCAATAATTAACTAAGGGCATGACCGTAGGGTCTAAAGCACCATCTGTTGATTCAAAAATAGCTTTCGCTGTTTTTAGATTAATATAGAAGTGTTTAGCATCTGTCTTAGTAGTGTCCAATAGTAGCTCTTCGGAAGCTTGATTTAGACGGGAGATCGTTGCGCTTTTATCATAGTGATTCACTCCTTGATTCACCTCTTTGAGTAGTGTATTAATAGCTGTTTTTAGAGCGGATGGATTAGGTGTTTGGCAAGTTACATGGTAAGTTGTCCCCATCGTTTGCCCACTAATTTTGCTATAAGAGCGCGTGGAACTTGTATCAATTTGGGCTTGCTGACAGGCAGTCAGTAACAAGAATAGGTATATTAGGAAAGACCTAATTCGGTACATTAATTGGTAATTTTTGAGTGTTTGCGTGTAAAAGTAGCCATACCTAGAAGAAGTTGTTGTGATTTTTTATAAAATTATTTGTTTTAAATATTTAAAAATAAACAAAATAAGTTTTATATTAGGTCTTGTTTTAAAAATTGTTGTGTACAAGACTTGGTAGTGATACTGCCCCGTCCAATAACTAAGGACTATTTATGGAAAAGAAAGATACCTATATTAAAGGAAGAGGCGCTCAGATCAATCCCGCTAATCGATTTGATAACTATGTCTATGACCAAAATCCTGTAGATTGGGAACAGGAGGAAACGGCAAATATTAACACCTCTTATATTGAAGTATACCCAAAGACGATTTTAAATAAAGTCAAAAGTCCAGATATCCCCACAGAGTATTCCATGAATCCTTATCAAGGATGTGAACATGGTTGTATTTATTGCTACGCTCGAAATTCTCATAACTACTGGGGCTACTCTGCCGGATTAGATTTTGAAACTAAAATTTTGGTCAAAAAATCTGCGCCAAAATTATTAGAAGATAAATTGAAAAGTCCAAAATGGAAAGCTGCCCCCATCAGCATGTCTGGGAATACCGATTGCTATCAGCCAATAGAAGGAAAACTAGAGATTACGCGTTCCTTATTAAAAGTGTTTTGGAAATATAGACACCCAGTAAGTATCATTACTAAAAACAGTTTGATCCTTAGAGATCTAGATTTATTAAAGCAATTAGCGGCACATAATTTAGTACATGTAGCCATTTCTATTACTACGCTCAAAGAAGATTTACGGCAATTCTTAGAACCTCGTACTGCAACCATCGCCAACCGTTTGAAAACCGTGAAGACATTGGCAGATGCGGGAATTCCTGTAATGGTGATGATGGCACCGCTCATTCCAGGACTAAACGACCAAGAGATACTGAAGCTGTGTAAAACAGTTGCAGACTTAGGCGCACATCATGTCGGATATACGATTGTCCGACTAGAAGGAGATATTGCCACCATATTCGAAGATTGGTTGAGAAAAACAATGCCTGACCGAGCAGATAAAGTATTGAACATGATTAAGTCCTGCCACAATGGAGAATTGAATGGTAGACAATACGGTAAACGAATGACAGGTACGGGTAATATCGCCAATATTATAAAAGAACAATTTCGTATTGCCCATCAATTGTATTTAAAAGATAGGACGCGTCCTGCATATAACTTAGATTTGCATCAAGATTTTAAAACGCCTCAATTGAAATTGTTTTAAATTATGCAGATGCAGCTTTCCCCCATACAGGAAATTAAAAGTGATGTATTACAATTAAAAAAAGTAAGGTTATTCCTAAAGAGAGATGACTTGATTCATCCAAGTGTTTCTGGGAATAAGTGGAGGAAGTTGAAATATAATTTAGCTGCGGCAAAAGAATTAAACCATTCCACATTACTCACCTTTGGCGGTGCTTTTTCCAATCATATTCATGCAGTAGCCGCCGCTGGAAAAGTATTTAATTTTCGAACGATAGGGATTATTAGAGGAGAGCGAATAGAACCGCTCAATGCTACGCTGCAATATGCAGCAGATCAAGGAATGCAACTACACTTCGTCACAAGAAGTGCCTATCGACAAAAAAATACGGCTCAATACATCTTAGCCTTACAAGAACAATTTGGTCAGTTTTATACTTTGCCAGAGGGAGGTACTAATACCTTAGCATTAAAAGGCTGTGCAGAAATCGTTACAGAAATAAAAGATCAATTGGGTTATGCCCCTGCCTACATAATGACTTGCTGCGGTACAGGAGGCACAATAGCAGGCATCATCAAAGGAGTTGTATCAACAGAACAAACAGAAATCTTAGGCGTATCTGCCTTAAAAGGAAATTTTTTAACAAAAGAAGTAGAACAATTATTAGCAACAGCGAAGGTATCTACCTCTACAAAATGGTCCATCTCTAACGACTATCACTTCGGTGGCTACGCCAAATTCAAACCCACCTTAATTGAGTTTATCAATAATTTTAAAAAAA
>CALJIY010000519.1 GCA_937973945.1 uncultured Saprospiraceae bacterium
ACTTTTTAAAGTGTCGCCCATTTTTGTAGTCAACATCATAAATCTGACCTCTGACAGCGCAGCGATCTGACCTCTGACTTCTTGTTAAACTAAACACTACTAATCAATCGTATACCCGTAGTCGTACCTATTCTATTAGCGCCAGCTTGGATGATTTGTTTGGCCTCTAATTTTGTTTTGAACCGACCTTCAGCTTTTATTTTTATAGAAGGATCTATGATGCTTCTGATATACTGTATTTGTTCAGGCGTACTAAACATTTGAGAAAAACCCGTATTAGGAACAATATAGTTCACACCCACTATTTTACAAATCTCACAAAGATGTTTTAATTCATCAGCTTCCAATTCGCTTGATTCAAAAACGACCTTTATCTTTCGCCCTTTGAGATGTGCCATCATGGTTGTACTCTCAATGTCGTTTTTAACAAAATTCCAATCGCCAGCTTTAATTGCAGAAATGTTTACGACAACATCTAACTCGTCTACCCCATCCATAATTGCTCGCTTAATCTCTTCGACTTTTGCGCCCGTAGCATTATAGCCCAATGGATAGCCTACAACGGTACATATCTTCACAGCCGAATTACTTCCTAAAATATTTCTTGCTTGAAAAACAAAATAGGGAGGAATACATACAGAATAAAACTGATGGGTTAATGCTTCCTGACACAACACTTCGATATCCTCAGGAGTGCAGTTGGCTTTTAAGTAGGTATGCTCAATAGACCCATTCAAATTTATCGTTTCCAAAGCAGTTCTTACCATCAGTTAAATTTTTTATTTACACTAGAATGTATGTATGCAATGTAATATAATGAAGTTTTATTTATTAAGATTGTTCTAATGTGTGTTTTGTGCAATTGTGGCAGTATTTGGATAGTAATTTTTAGTTTTTGGTAAGTTAAAAAAGCAGCCCTTTTGTTTTTTACTAAAAAAATAACAGGCGCATAAAACGTAATTTATTAATTCAACATTCCTAAGTGTCTTGGACCAAATTAAGAAATAGCGAAAAAAAATAGGAGATAATCTTGCGATCATCTCCTATTTTTAAATTAATTCTTGCCTATTTTTAATGCACAGCCTTTGTTTTGCCGTGGCACTGTTTGAATTTTTTGCCACTTCCACAAGGGCATGGTTCATTTCTGCCTACTTTCTTTTCTACCCTTTTAAAGGTAGTCGGCTTTGATCTTCTACCAACCCCTTCTGCTGCTTTTCTTGCTGCAACATCTTCGCTACGCTCGTTGGTTTGTGTTTTGCTAAAGTCTGTTTCTTGTTTTTTAGCTTCTTGCAAAGACCTATTCTCTGCAATCTCCAAAGTACCTTGAGATAAATAAGAAGTAACTTCTTCATTCGTTTTATGAACCAAACCTTCAAATAAATTGAAGGCCTCCATTTTATAAACTACTAATGGATCTTTTTGCTCAAAGGATGCAGACTGTACGGAATCTTTTAATTCATCCATAGAACGTAAATGCTCTTTCCAGTTGTCATCAATTAAAGCTAAGGTGACCGTCTTTTCAATATCGCGCATTACAGATGCTCCTTCTGTCTCAACGGCTTCTTGAATAGAAGCAGCAATAGGTAATGGATTTGTTCGACCATCTGTAAAAGGAACAGCGATTAATTTGTAATTACCTTGGTTTTCATGGACTGTTTTGACAACAGGCATAATCACATCTTGAATGGCCGTACTCTTTTTGTCGTAAAAATCTAAAAACTGCTGTTGATAGTCCTCAATCAGAGATGCCTCACTACTGTTTTGGAAGGTATCTTCATCCATTTTAGGATCAAATCCGATCAATCCAAAAGAAGCTGTTTTAAAGGTCTTAAAATTACCGCCAGCTTTATGATCTCTAACTAAACTTTCTGTTAAGGCTAAGAACATATTATTTAAGTCAACAGAAAGACGCTCACCAGAAAGGGCATTTTTACGTTTTTTGTAAATCGCCTCTCTTTGGATATTCATAACATCATCATACTCTAGCAATCGTTTACGAATACCAAAGTTGTTCTCTTCTACTTTCTTTTGGGCGCGTTCAATAGATTTGGATACCATTGAATGTTGAATCACTTCTCCATCTTGGTGGCCCATTTTATCCATTAGCTTGGCAATTCTTTCTGATTGGAATAAACGCATGAGCTTATCCTCCAAAGAGATATAAAATTGCGAGCTACCAGGATCTCCTTGACGTCCTGCCCGACCACGTAACTGCCTATCTACTCGTCTAGAATCATGTCGTTCTGTACCAATAATTGCTAAACCACCAGCTCTTTTTACTTCTTCTGAAATTTTAATATCTGTTCCCCGCCCGGCCATATTGGTGGCAATAGTTACTTTACCAGGGCGACCTGCTTCTGCTACAATGTCTGCTTCTCGTTGATGTTGTTTCGCATTTAAGACATTATGATCAATACCGTGCATTTGTAACTGCCTACTAAGATTCTCTGATATATCTACAGAAGTCGTACCTACTAATACT
The DNA here is from genome assembly GCA_937973945.1 of uncultured Saprospiraceae bacterium. Taxonomy (GTDB): domain Bacteria; phylum Bacteroidota; class Bacteroidia; order Chitinophagales; family Saprospiraceae; genus JAFMDF01. The sequence goes on from CALJIY010000519.1 coordinate 2,483, forward strand.
GGACGACCTTGTTCTGTTAATTTAACAACATCATTAATTACAGCTTGGAATTTTTCCCGCTCCGTTTTAAAAACTAAATCTTCTCTATCATCTCTTGCGATAGGTCTATTCGTAGGGATGACCACAACATCTAATTTATAAATCTCCCACAATTCACTTGCTTCCGTTTCTGCTGTACCAGTCATACCAGCTAACTTATGGTACATTCTAAAGTAATTCTGTAGAGTAACCGTTGCATAGGTCTGCGTAATATCCCCGATCTTTACATTTTCCTTTGCTTCTAAAGCCTGGTGCAAACCATCAGAATATCTACGACCATCCATCATCCGACCTGTTTGCTCATCTACAATTTTTACCTCTCCATCCATCACAACATACTCTTCATCTTTTTCAAATAAAGTGTAGGCTTTTAATAATTGACTGACGGCATGTAATCGTCTGGATTTGACAGCAAAATCTTGAGACAGTACTTGTTTCGCTTCTGCTGTTTCCATTTCATCTAAGTCCTCATCATCCTCGATTTCCATCATTTGTAAAGTGATATCCGGCATGACAAAGAAATTGCCATCAGATTCCCCTTTTGATAGAAACTCTACCCCCATTTCTGATAATTCAACCTGTCTATTTTTTTCATCAATCGTAAATAGCAAAGGCGCATCTACTAAATGCATATTTTTAGATTGCTCCTGCATGTAGAAATTCTCTGCATTTTGAAGCAATACCTTAATACCGTCTTGACTTAAAAATTTAATCAAAGGCCGACTCTTAGGCAAAGCTCTATGAGCTCTTAAAAGCGACATTCCTGCTTCCCCTTCTTCTACTCCTGTCGCTCCTTCCTTTACGAGTTTTTTAGCCTCTACTAAATAGCCAGTAGCCAATTGTTTTTGTGCAGAAATTAAACGCTCTACTTTTCCTTTTAGCTGCTCATATTCCTGTTCTTCATTTCCTTTGGGAACTGGTCCAGATATAATCAAAGGGGTTCTCGCATCATCAATTAATACGGAATCGACCTCATCAATCATCGTATAATGATGCTTACCTTGTACCATCTCATCCTGTGATCGAACCATATTATCTCTCAGATAATCAAAGCCGAATTCATTATTGGTACCGTAAGTAATATCACATTTATAAGCTGCTTTTCTTCCAGGAGAGTGTGGTTTGTATTTGTCTATACAATCAATCGTCATTAATAGGAATTCGAATATTGGACCGATCCACTCACTATCCCGACGGGCTAGGTAGTCGTTTACGGTAATAACATGAACCCCTTGACCAGATAAGCCATTTAAGTAAGCAGGAAGTGTAGCTACTAAAGTCTTACCTTCCCCTGTTGCCATTTCTGCAATCTTTCCATCATGTAACACCATCCCACCAATCAGCTGTACGTCATAGTGTAACATGTTCCAAGTAATTTCTGCACCTGCAGCCATCCACTTGTTTTGCCACACCGTTTGGTCTCCTTGAATGCTTAGATAACTTTTCTTAGGATTACCTGCTAATTCTCGATCATGATCGGTAGTCGTAACAGTGATCGTTTCATTTTCCATGAAGCGACGAGCAGTTTCTTTAACTACAGCGAATGCCTCTGGAAGTATTTCTTTTAGAATTTCTTCTAAATGCTTATCTCTTTCCTTCTGTAATTCATCTATATCTTTGAAAAGAGACTCTTTTACTTGAAGATCCTTTTCTGCTTTAGCTTGCTCCTTGATAGATTGAATATCTTCATCTATACCAGATAAATGCTCTGCAATACGAGCTCTAAATTCTATGGTTCTATTTCGTAATTGATCGTTGCTATAGCTACGTAGTTGCTCAAATGCAGCATTCGTTTGATTGACATACGGCATGTAATGCTTCTCATCTCTATCATATTTCGTACCGAACAATTTCTTTATAAACTTAAACATGGGTAGACTTTAAAAGGAATAAATATTCTTTGCTTAACATTCCAGAGGAATTCGTTACTGGACAAAGAATCGTAAATAAAAAGTAGTTGCCTAAAGGAGTTTAGGTTAATTACCACACAAAAATAACAACTCTATAGCTCTAACGGTTGTAGAAGCTTCTTAATATCGGATAAAATGCTGCATAATTTATACCAATGCTTGAATAAGCTAGGATTAATGACAGAATGGCTGATTGGTAGATGAATTGTCTGCTAATTTTGCAGGATTGAAAAGATGAAAGGCGGTTTTAATAATTTTTTCAATAAAAATAAGTCTGTAACCAGTCCCAAATTGCATACCTATCCTTAAATATCCATACGGCAGCAGCTATAAAAAAGAAGATAAAACCTATTTTCCAAGCTCTTAGGCCTTTCTGCAATTTTTCTCTTCGACTGCTATATCGGTGACGACTGGAATAAGCCATTGATAATATAATATGTTACACTTCAAGACAATTTAAAGATTCGGTAGTTGCCAATATGATGCTCGTAACAATTAGTACCAATCCGAGCGTGTATTGACCTGACTTTTGATGTTTAAATGTCTAGTAGTTTCTTATTGGGTAATAAACACAGAATCTCTGCGGTGATTAAAGCCTGCAAATATACCTAATCCATTTTCAATATTATTGAAAACGATTACAGGCTCAGCAAATGGTCGGTCTTTGTTTTCTAATTGTCGGGTAAGCGAGGTGTAGTATAGATAATAGTCTTTAGAAATTGTTCTTAATTCTCCAATGACTTGAGGATTTTCCCCAGTAAATTCTCGATCTAAAACTGCTTGAAATTCCAAATTTAACTGTTCCCCATCTTGTTGCTCGTCTGTAAATAAAACGCCGTTGCTATTGATATCGGCTATGATGGTAGTATTTGGAGAATTGGTGTTCCGAATTGGAATCGGGATAAAACTGTCTGGTTTGTTCACTAAGCCATTAGAAGTAGATCGACTAGCTACCTGCTGATAGTATAATTGTAAGTGATAATAATTTTGTTCTTGTATAGGGTCTAGAATAGAGGTATTAATTTTTAAAGAATATAGCGTGCTATTAGAGTCTATACTAACTTCTTCTGTTCGGAGAGACTGAATGGGTACGGAACTAGGTGCGCTACCTGTCGCATAAATCATTGGATAGCCTGGTATTTCTATACTAAGTTGGTAGTCTTTTTGAGCTTCTGGCTGAAAATCTTCGAATTCATAATAAGGTATGACTTGATTTTCTTGATAGATTAATTCATTCAATAAGGCTCCTTGACTATCTAAAATTTTCACCTTAGCATTGGCAATAAACGCTGTGCTATCATTTGAGAGCAGGTCTTTATTTTTAGATAAAGTGATTTGAAAAGGATGATTTGGTGTGAAAATGCCATTGACAACTACCTTTGGTGCCACCGATTCTATATCTAAATTAACAGGTTCTTCACACGCCATGCAAAGCAACAAAGCAAGACCGTAAGTGAAAATAGAGTAGAATAGATATTTATTCATGGATGAATTATCGGAATTGAGAATAGGGTGTTCCAGTCACTAAGCTTAACAAAAATACGACAAATAAGCTATAATGGCTAGTTGTTATAAGTTAAAGTTAGATTTGAGAAGTGATGAACGTGGTCTATGTAAAAGTAGATGCGGGCTCTTTAGAACGTAAAGGAATAATGTAAGGAAGGGAGAATAGGTAGCAAAGTAACTTGCACAAACTCTTTCTCACCAGGTTGATCCACTTTTTCTTTTAACCGGTAATAGAGCGGATTTTTACGGTTATAGGCATTATATAGGCCTATTTTTAACAATTGTTTATTTTGTTTATCTAGAACAAGCATTAGCTCGATATCTAGTCGATGGTAGTCGGGAAGGCGAAATTTATTCTTTTCCCCTACACTTAAGACGGTGGTAGGGGCAAATACATTAGAAGAAAAGAAGGTATATTCACTTGTAGGTAATGTAGTAGGTAAACCAGTTTGATAAGACCAATTAGTGCTGACAGAGATTCGAGGATTAATTTGATAAAGGCCCGTTATCTTGAAACTATGTGGGCGATCAAATTTAAAATCATAAACTTCCCCAAAATTAAGTGTTTCGAATTGTCTCAAAGATTTAGACCAAGTATAATTCATCCATCCACGAATTCGGCCAGAGCTTTTTTCCAGATTTATTTCTATACCATAGCTTTCTCCTTTGCCTGTTGTTACTTTAGATTCCCAATCAGATGCATTCAACACAATAGATTCTACTAGAAAACTTGAACCTTCTTGATAGGCTATTAAGTTATTCATTTGCTTATAATAAGCTGTTACATCTAGGGATAGATTGTGCTTCAATAATTTGGTAAGACCTAGACTACTTTGCCAAGCTTTTTGAGGTTCCACTTTAGCCGTGGCAGGTACCCATAAATCAGAGGGTAATCCAACACCAGAGGTTGTTAGTAAATGATGGTTTTGATTACTTCTGCCAAAAGAAGATTGTAGGAGTAGTCGATCATTCAATTTATAAAAAGCAGATAATCTGGGTTGAATGGACCAATACTGAATTCCTTGTACTCGTAATAAGGAAGTTCTTAAACCAGCATTAATTCGAAGTTTATCAGAAAATCTGATATTATCTTCCACATAAGCATTGTATTCGTAAGTTGGAATATTATTGCTATAAGAGGTGATAGAATCAGGATTGTTTAAATCCTGAATAGGAATGATAGAATGACGATCAATTGTAAATGCCCCAGGTTTAAAGTTATGAATGATCGCGTCTGCACCAAATCGAACGGAATGCATGAGGTTAGGTAAATAATTAAAATCAATTTTTAATGATTTATCTACTATGCTAGAACTGTATAAACTATAAAACAACTGATCTTCTTGCGGACTTGTTTCTTCTTGGGTAGAAGCAGAAGTGCTTTCTTGATAAAATTCTTTTGATTGGAAATGGAATCGACTTGATGTGAGTGTCGTATTAGCAAATAATTTATCATTGAACAAATGATTCCATCGCAAGGCAGTGATGGTATTTCCCCAGTCTAGATTTTGATTATGTTCTATTGTTGTAAGTTCAATTTGCTGGGTCTCTGATCGGTTATCATCTATAAATTTGTCCTTGCCATGATAGACACTTAAGTGTAATTGATCTTTTTTACCAATAGCAAAATTAATCTTCGAATTAAAGTCGGTAAAAGAATGATTGGTTTGTCCGGTATCTCCTTTACGTTCTTTAAAATGCCTACTAAGCGGTTTTAGGTAGGTATGAAATATAGATTGACGTAAGGTTACAATGAACGAACTTTTCTCCTTCTGTATAGGCCCTTCAAGACTAGCATTGGCTGTGATCAGACCGATCCCTACATGACCAGCTAATTTATTTTGATTGCCTTCTTTCATTTGTACATCTAAAACAGAAGACAGTTTTCCTCCATACCTAGCAGGTGCATCGCCTTTATATAGTTGGGCACTTTTGATAATCCGCTCATCAAAAACGGAATAAATTCCACCAGTATGTAATGGATAATAAATGGGTACCCCATCTAGCAGAAATAGATTCTGGTCTACGTTTCCACCTCTAATATAAATTCCTCCAAAACCATCAGGTCCTGTAGTGATACCTGGTAATACACTTAGACCTCTAATTAGATCTGATTCTCCCCCAAGTGAAGGAATAGTACGGAGTTGTTGGACGGGCAAGCTTGCCGTATTCGTATTAACGGAGATCGTATTTACTGCTTTTTTGGAAGTAACTAATACTTCATTTAGCAACACAGAAGCATCTAATTCAACATCTAATACTATGCTATTTTTTAAGTTTAATTTCTTGGATAATGTCTGGCAACCAGTATAGGAAAAAATTAACTCATTGACGCCTTTCGGGAGAGAAATACTATAGAAACCGAATTCATTACTGCTGATTCCCTTCCTTAGATTTTTTTCAAAAACGGTGGCTAGGGCTAAACGCTCCCCACTATTTTTTTCCTTGATGTATCCACTTATGGTAAAATAAGAAGTAGCTGGTGCTTTTTTAAAAAGCACAATTTGTTCTTCCTCTAGTTTAAAATCAATCGTACTACCTTTTAGTACTTTTTTCAAAATACTGTTAACCGATTGGTTGTTGAGATGTAGTGTAATTCTTTTAGAAGGGAGTAAGTTACTTGGTGCGGAAATAGCGATTTGAGATTGGTGACTTAACTGAATAAGCACATCTTTTAGCAGGCGATTTTTTACGTCAAAATCTATCTTTTGTGCTAGTAGATCGGATTGTGCAGATAAAGAGATGCTAGAACATAGCAAAATAAATAGAAGACATAGCCTTGTATAAATGTTCATAAAACGAGTACTCTTTGGGCAAACCCTGTGTGAATCTAGACGAGAATAGTTCGTCTATTGGCAAACACCACTCAAACTGTAGCTATTAGCATCAGTAGTATTTAATTGCACTTGAAACGTTTTTTCTATTCTTTTTAGTATAGATAGTGGGTCATTATCGACCAGGGTAGCGGTCAAAGGACATTGACTAAGGCTAGGAGATAAAACCTCAATATGAACATCAAAATTGGTAGTTAAATAGCTAATTATTTCAGACAGAGGCGTATTGTCAAATGTAAGTTTAGAAGTGTGCCATGCAGTATCCTCCCAATTTGTGGCAGTTATTTCTTTTAAAGTTTGATCTGATTGAGCGTATTGCACTTTTTGATTAGCTGTTAGAATAGTCGGATTGGAAGAATCTGGTAAATGAATGGCTACCCTGCCTTCTTCCACCTTTAGACTGGTAATCTCCTCTTTTGCATAAGCGCGAAGATTGAAACTTGTTCCTAAGACTTCTACTTCTGTAGCTGATGTTTGGACAATAAAGGGCTGATTTTGATCTTTTTTTATTTTAAAATAGGCTTCTCCATTTAATTGGACTATTCTTTTATCTCCTTCAAATTTTTTAGGAAAGGATAGTTGGCTGTGTTTATTTAATAAAACTTCAGAACCATCAGGTAGCGTTTTATGGACGAGAGTGTTTGTTGCGAACAGTTGTTGTGTAGTGGAATTATTAGCAAAAAATAATTGATAAACAGCACCAGAACCTATCAATATTAAAACAGCCGCTGCCATTTGAAGAACCCTTCTTTGTAAAAGGGAGCGTTTTGTTGCATGGGTGCGACTAATCTTATTCTTCAATATAACTAGCCCCTGATTGACATCAGGTTGATAGTTCTTTTTATAGGATTCTGTTAATTTCCACAGTTCCTTATTATTCTTTTCTTGTTGTTGCATCCAGATATAAAATTTTGGGCTAGCTCGACCTATAAATAGCAAGACAAAAATAGGGGCTTTTTTGATCGAAGACTGCGCAAATAAGCCATTTTGCAATATGAAAGACACGAAAATGATAGCTTACCCCTACGTTTAATGTAGATTAAATGACGCCTTATTTAGCTTTTTTTGAAAAAAAAATACCAGCTTAATCTATTGAATGTCAGTAAAAAAGATAAGAAAATGAAAAATAGACTTGCGTTCAACTGTATTAACCTATACTTTTGTATCTATATATAATCCATGAAATTCATATAGCAAGTTTTTGATCGAGAGAAATTATTGGCTTTAAATTTTGTACTTATCTATTATTCCAAAAGATTATTAGGAATAATATGATGACCGAGCCTTTAATCTCATCATAATCTTACCTGTATTTTTGACCCTTGTTCTTGACGGCATATCCAAAATAAAGAAGTAACTATTTTAATGAAATTGTTTTTTTTAAACAAGTTCATTATATCTAGTAACGTATTGTCTCACTAAAGAAATTTGATGGTCAATTATTTACTACCCAATCATTCTGAACTTATGTTAAGGCTTTCTTCCGACCCGCGAAATGTTTCTCGAGTGGAAGCTTTTGTAGAGCGAATTGCAAGCCAATATAAGATCGCTCCCGATATGTATGGGAACATACTGATTAGTCTTACAGAAGCTGTTAATAATGCAATCATTCATGGAAATTGTAATGATGAAACAAAAACAGTCGAAGTTTTGCTAAAGGAGACAGAAGACACTATCGCATTACGTGTTCGAGATGAAGGAAGAGGATTTGATTTCAAAAACTTACCAGATCCGACGGCACCCGAAAATCTTACTACTATAGGAGGAAGAGGGGTGTTCTTAATGCATCAGTTATCTGACAGCGTTGATTACCAGGATAATGGTAGTACTGTTGAAATGCGTTTCCGAATAGATGAACAGCGATAATTTTCTCCGAACAACTTGACGTATAAAATTAAATTCAAGTATCAAATTCAATCTTATTGAATTTGGTACTTGACCACATTTCAATGGACTTTCCCGACCTTATTGATCCTTCCGATTTAGGCATTCATTTTTTTTACGAAGAAGTTTCTTTTGATCTTATGGAAGAAACGACCTCTAATTGGCTTAAAACTGTTGTAGAGACAGAAGATAAAGTCTTACGCTCCATTCGCTTTATATTTTGCCAGGATGCCTACCTACACCAAATTAATATAGACTATCTAGACCACGATACTTTAACAGATGTTATTACTTTTCCTTATGCAACAGAAGAAGAGGTTGTAGATGGGGAAATATTTATAAGTGTTGATAGAATTGCCGAAAATGCAAAGACCTTTAAAATTACCTATGGACAGGAATTAAATAGAGTAATGGTACATGGGGTGCTGCACTTATGTGGATATGATGATAAAGGAAAAGAAGCAAAAGAAAGGATGACAGAGAAGGAAGATTACTATTTGAAAAGATTGAATTCTTTGTAGGATAGACCAGAAAAAAAAATTCTCCAACATTCAAAGGGAGGCTAAGGTAGGGAATGTTGGAGAGCTAAACATACTATGAGAAAACTACACAGTTACAAATATAAAGGCTTATTTAGCTTTTATATAAGGGCTTTTACTATTCGGTATTATTTTTCCATTTTGTGGTAATTTAATCTTAGAAAGTGGCTTTTTTATATATGTCAAAGGGTGCTTTTTTTAGGTAAACGGCTGTTTTTATAAGGAAACGGCATGTCTTTTAGTGGAATACGAATTATAAATTTACTGCATTTGAGCGACGATAAGAGTTGATCTTATTATTAGGATCGTCGAAGTTACAAACTTCGACGATCCACACTTATTTATTCTTTTACAATATTTCCATACACCTTCTTTCCCAGAGCATAATACTGCCAAAGTATGCTTTTCCCAACTCTTCCCTCTTTGGTTTCTTTTCCTATTCTTGCAGTGGTTATTAATTGAGTATAGGCTTTTCGTTTAGTAATGAGCTTTCTTATATTTTTGTAAAAATATCCATGCGCTCTGATGATTTCAAAAGTATGCTGATACTGCCCTTTTAATAAAAAGACAATGCCTGCTACCCCATCTAAACTAAAACGTAGAGGAAGCAACCATAATAATTTTAAAGCCGGCTCATTTTTAAATAAAGTTGAAATGTTATTTCGAAAATTGAGATAAGTCTTTCTAGGGGATTGATAATTTAGTGTGCCCCCACCCACATGATACACTACAGATTCTGGAACGACCTTTACTTGATAACCTGCGCGTTTTAATCGCCAGCACAAATCTATCTCTTCCATATGTGCAAAATAATCGCCATCTAATTGACCTATTGCGTGATATAGAGGAGCTCTTATGATCAAAGCAGCACCAGTAGCCCAAAATATATTTTCAACAGAATCATATTGTCCTTCATCTTCTTCGCATACCTCCATTATTCTACCTCTACAAAAAGGATAGCCCAAAGAGTCCATATATCCGCCAGCAGCACCAGCATACTCGAAAATCGCTTTATTGTGTTGGGCCAGCACTTTTGGTTGGCAAGCCGCGATAGACGTATCTTGCTCCATTAAATCTATAATTGGTGTGATCCAATTAGTCGTTACTTCTACATCTGAATTTAATAGAACGTAATAATCCGCACTTACTTGATTCAATGCCTGATTGTATCCTTCTGCAAAGCCATAGTTTTGCTTAAGATCAATTATCTCTACTTCGTTTGGATACTGTTTTTTTAAAAAAGGGATAGAGACATCGGTAGAACCATTATCTGCGATAATTACTTTTTGATTAGTACTAATTGAATCTAAAACACTGGGTAGGAATTGTTCTAAATATGCTTGGCCATTATAATTGAGTATAACAATGGCTACAGAAGGGGGGCTTGTTTTATGGATTGACAATTTTGAGGAATCAGCGACTATTAGTTTTTTTTTTGAAGTATAGCCAGCGACTTGATCTTATCATCTGCAAGTTGTGCTTTCAAATTTTCGAGCCCCTCAAATTTTTGATCACCTCTGATAAATTCAAGGAATTCTAGCTGGATGATTTTGCCGTATATTGTTTGGTTGAAATCGAAAATATTTACTTCAATGGTCTTCTCATTATGTGCCTCTAAGGTAGGTCGATTGCCTATGTAAAGCATCCCTCCAAATCGTTCGCCGTCGATATGCACATAAACGGCATAGATTCCATCTAAAGGTAATAACTTATAATTATCTAGAATTTTTAAATTGGCCGTTGGATAACCGATAGATTTGCCAATTTTTTGACCATGTATGACCTTTCCAGAAAGAAAGAAGGAATGACCTAATAGCTGCGTAGCTTTTATGATTTTTCCTTCCGAAAGAGCGGTCCGTATCTTAGTAGAACTAACAGCTACTTCATCTAATTCTTTTTTCTCAATCTCTATAACTTTAAAATCCTTTGTTTTAGAATGCCATCTCAGGTAATTAATGTCTCCTTGCCTATTTAACCCAAAGCGATGATCGTACCCAATGACAATATATTTAGGATTAAAAATTTCAAATAAACGCTCTATATATTCATCTGGGCTTTGCTGAGAAAATTCTATTGTGAACGGGACAATTACTAGATTATCAAAACCACAAGATTCCATCAAGGTGATCTTTTCTTCAATGGTGGTAATAAGTTTAAGCGTTTTATCTTTTGGATACACCACTTGTCGAGGATGTGGATGGAAAGTAATGGCAATACTTTCTCCGTCAATTTCCTTTGCCAGCTGTTGAATGCGACTAAAAATAGATTGATGTCCTACATGTACCCCATCATAAGAGCCAATGGTGACAACGGCATTTTTAAAAGAAGGAAGATTAGCAAGTGTTCTAAAGACTTTCATTCGCTTTTTTACTCGTTACTTGTGTGCTATCAATGGTATATCGTCGTCGATTTTAGAATAGTCGCAAAAGTATTGATTTTATTTGTTTTCCGTCACCCTTAATGTGGTAACTTACTTCTTAGAAGTCCATAAGTAAACGTTCCTAGTAAAGCACTAGCAATGACGACTAATATAATCCAATAGCCATGCCCTACTAAGGTATATAATGGACCTGGACAAGCACCTGTCATCGCCCAGCCTAAACCGAAAAGGGTGCCCCCTAATAAACTAGCCGTATAGGTCTTTGGTTTATCAGGAAACTGAATAATGGAGCCATCCGCTGCCTTCATACCTCCTTTTTTTATCCATAGATGCAATAGGGCGCCTGCTACGACTGCTACGCCAATAATTCCATACATATGAAAACTTTGAAAGCGAAACATTTCTTGAATACGAAACCAGGAAATAGCTTCTGATTTGGTCATTACTATACCAAATAAAATACCTGTTAATAGAAATTTGAGTAAACGCATAATTTTTAGAGTAGAGAACAGAGAGTAGAGAGTAGAGATTGATTGCGTTTAAAAAACAATGAGATTTTGTCCTTTTAAACGAAATGTGTCTCAATTCTCAATTTTTCATTCTCAATTTTTTAAAGATTAAGAATAATTGGTAATAGTACATGGGTCATCAACAACCCACCAATGAAAAAGCCAATGACAGCGACTAAAGAAGGTAATTGTAAATTGGATAACCCAGTAATGGCATGCCCTGAGGTACAACCCCCAGCCCATCGAGTGCCAAAGCCAATCAAAAAACCGCCAAGCACCATGGTAATGAAGCCTTTCAAAGAGCCTAAGGTCTCAAAATTCATTAAATCATGTGGAATAAAGCCTAAACCTTCTGCATTTGTTTGAGGCGTAGTAATACCTATTTCTGCTAAATCAGTAATGGTTGCAGCACTTATTTGTACAGGTGCAGGACTACCTAAGACATTAATGGCAATGCCACCACCAATAATGGCACCGAGTACAAAAGTGAGTAACCAATCATGACCTTTCCAGTCATAGTCAAAATAAGAGGCCATATTCTTTGCGCCACCTATTGCACATAAGGCTCTAAAAGAAGAAGAAACGCCAAAGCGCTGGCCAAAATAAATTAATAAAAACATCACGAAGACAATCATTAATCCTGAAATGGACCAGTGCCAAGGTTGACTTATAAAATCTATCATTGTTATTTTTTTAAGTGTAACAAGTCTATTGAATTATTATTTTAAACAACTTCAAAAAAACAAGGTTCTAAGCCTCTGTCTAAACAAAGTCGTTATCTACATTATTTTGTAAGACATTTTTAAACTTTCGGTTTTTAAATTGCTCCTTATTCCTATGATATTCCACTGCTTGGTGAACATCCATAAATTGGTTTTCTTTTCCCAAGGTATTTATAAAATCAGATTTATGAAACAAATCTCGAACAGGGCCTCTTACACCAGTAATATAAAATTCAATATCATTGGTTTTTAAAAATTTCAAGGATTCTTCTAAGGCATGTAGTCCGCTTGAATCCATATTTGTAATGCTATAGGCACTGAGAATTAATAGCTCTAAATTATCTTTTCGGTCTTTTACGATTTCTTCAATGGTATCTTTAAAATATTGTGCATTACCAAAAAATAGTTGCGCATCAAAACGCATAATTAGGACATCCTCCATCTGTTCGGCATTTGGAAATCTGGAGACATTCCTATAAAAACGTGTTTCAGGTATTTGCCCTAGGATAGCAATATGCGGGGAGGCTATTCTAAATAAAACCATTAATATGGATAAGATGACCCCTGCTAGTACCCCAAACTCTATATCCATGATTAAGGTAGCAAAGAAGGTGAAAACCATCATTATAAAATCTCCTCTATGCGTATGCCACAGATGAATAGCTTCTTTGTAATCAAATAAGCCTTTCACCGATAAGAGGATAATAGCAGCTAGTACCGCATTTGGCAGATAGTAAAACAATTCTGTTAAGAACAACAAAGAAATAGCAATTAAAATAGCCGTAATAATAGAGGACATGCCTGTCCTTGCACCTGCTTCATTATTGACCGCAGAGCGACTAAAACTACCAGAAGTGGGAATGGCTTGAAAAAAAGCACCTGCCATTTTTCCAAGACCTAAAGCTAATAATTCTTGGTTGGCATCTATTTTATAATAGTTATGCTTTGATTCTAAAACTTTGGCAATACCTATAGATTCTACAATCCCTATGATCGTGACGGTTAAGACAGTAGGCATGACCAATTTGATGTTTTCTATACTCCAATTGGGCAGTTGAAAACTAGGTAATCCTTGAGGAACAGCTCCAACAATAGCAACACCTTGTTGATCTAACCTTAAAAAACGGACAACTATTATTCCTAAGACCACTGCTATTAGCGCACCAGGAATTGCCTTGTTTATTTTTTTTAAAACAGAGATTAAAACGATGCCACTGACACAAAAGAGAAAAGTGGGTAAATGTGTTTGTCCTATGTTAGAGGCAACATATTGTAACTTTGCAACCAAACTTAATTCTCTCGGAATTGAAAAGCCTAATACAGAGGAAAGTTGACTAACAGCAATAATAATAGCGGCAGCAGATGTAAAACCAGCAACTATAGGATGGGAAAGAAAATTTACTAGGAAGCCTAGACGTAGAATGCTCAATAGAATTTGAAAACAGCCAATGAGCAAACCTGCTAGTAAAACATAGGAAATATATTCTGAAGAAAGTGGCTCAGCAATCTGGCTAATACCCGCTAAGACCAATAAAGCAGAAACAGCAACTGGACCAATGGACATTTGCTGGGAAGTACCCAGAATACCAAATAATAATAATGGAAGTAAGCCACCATACAAACCATAGATAGGTGGCATACCAGCCAATAGTGCATAGGCCATACCTTGTGGAACCAATAACACAGCGACGGTTAATCCTGCTAATAAATCACTCCGAAAATATGTTTTATTATAAGATGGTAACCACTGAAGGATTGGCAAGAATTGCTTGAAGTTCATACATTAAAATGGCGAATTGTAATGGAGCGTAGCATAATAGCCGCTAATTTTAGCAATTCTATAAATTAAAAATGCTCCAAATAATTTGGAGCGTTTTTGGTCAGTGGGTAAGTGTATATGGGTACTTATCGTCAAGCTAAGCATCTTTTAGTTGACGATAATAGACGTACTTATAGGTAAGTTTATCTTTATCTAAGTCTTTTTAATTTTCTATGATTTCTTGATTTCAGGCATTTCACATGCTTCGTCTCCTTTTTTACCACAAACCGAACATTCCCCAATTTTGCTCTTTAACATAGGGTTATTTTGTGCGCAAGTTCCCCGAAAATTTTCCCCAACCACAATTTGACGAATATTAATCATCAAAAAGGATAAACCAAACGTAGCAAAAATAATAAGTAATATATAGAAGAATTCCATTGGATATTGATTGAACTAGATGAAAAATAAGTATTACTCGTACCTTTGCAAAGGTAATGAGTTTTTAACTTTCTTGTATACAGAAGTTATAAAACAAGAATTAGTTTAAGATAGTGCAAAAATAGTCCCAAAGTCCTACTGAATGTACATCTAGTAACCCACAGAGCAGCTGTGGGAAAAGGCCCAAAGGGTCGACATCCTGTAACCCATGGCGCAGCCATGGGAAAAACACACAACATGAAAGAGAAATTAGCAGCCTTCGAACGTTTATTAACCATCATGGATGAGTTAAGAGAAAAATGCCCTTGGGACAGAAAACAAACCTTCCAAACCCTACGCAATCTAACGATAGAGGAAACCTACGAGTTAGCAGACGCGATATTAGAGGATGATATTAAAGGAATTAAAGAAGAACTGGGAGATTTAATGTTGCACATGGTCTTTTATGGTAAAATAGCAGAGGAAAAGAACGCATTTAACATAGCAGATGCGATTAATGAGGTGTGCGAGAAGCTAATTAGCAGACACCCGCACATATATGGAGATGTAGTAGCGGAAGATGAAGAAACCGTGAAGAAGAATTGGGAGCAATTAAAACTCCAAGAAGGTAAAAAATCTGTACTAGGTGGCGTACCGAATTCTTTACCAGCGATGGTAAAAGCTTATCGCATGCAGGAAAAAACAGCGCAAGTCGGCTTTGAATGGGATAACAAAGAACAGGTATGGGAAAAAGTAGAAGAGGAACTCCAAGAACTAAAAGAGACGCTGAATGACGAGACAGATCCCGCACGAAAAGAAGAGGAATTTGGCGATGTCTTATTTTC
>CALJIY010000520.1 GCA_937973945.1 uncultured Saprospiraceae bacterium
TAATTTTTCTAGCAAGTTGCACCAGTACAAAAGAGGCCGCTAAAGACGTAGTCAATGCAACACTTACCCCCAAAGAAAAAATACAAACCTTCCAAAAAGAGTTGAGCGAAAAGTATAGCAACCCAACGACTTCTCCTTTAAGAGAAGGGGCAGCAGATTTTAAAGGGCATGAGTTTTATCCAATTGATTTGAAGTATAGGGTAGAAGCAAAGCTTACGCGCTATAAAGAAGAGCCCTTTTTCAAAATGCCAACCTCTGGTCCTAAAACACCAGAATATCGGAAATATGGTTTACTCCAATTTGAGATAGCTGGTAGAGCTTATGAATTGACGATTTTTCAAAATCTATCTTCTATGCGGAATCCGCTTTATAGAGATTATTTATTTCTGCCTTTTACAGATCTAACAAATGGGGAAAAAACCTATGGTGGTGGGCGATATATTGACATCCGTATCCCTAAAGGAGAGACGATGATTATAGATTTTAATCAGGCTTACAATCCTTATTGTGCGTATACGACTGGATATTCTTGTCCGATTCCACCGGAGGAGAATCATTTGGACTTGGCGGTGGAGGCGGGGATTATGTTGAAGAAGTGATTAAGGAAATCTTTAATTCTTCTTCTGAGGCTTCTGATTAATTCTTTTTTCTGGTATATCTTTCGGAGTAGGTGTTTCTTCGGTATCATCAAAACCGAAAAATAGGTCGGTACTAGAATAAGTCGTACCATAATTATCTGCTAGTAAGGCAACTTGTTTCATGGCATCGATTAACTGTTCTGCCGTTAATTCTTTTAAAGGGTGGGTGAAAACGGAGATAATGAAACCATTATATAAACTATACTTAGCGTCTAAAGCCGTATGGAAATTAGCTTCTAATAAAATTCTTTCTTCTCCTAATTCGAGTTCTTCCTCTGCGCTGATTGGCGTGAAAATACGCATTCTGTTCTGTCCTTCGGCAGTTAAGACGAAGAGCAGTCTGTTTTGATAAAATAGTTGCCAAGTCCCTGCTTCTTTATCTACTTCTTCGGCTTCTATTTGAAAAATACTATCCATCTTTGCTAAGGTCATTTCATGCGCTACGGGTACGCTTTGAGCAGAGAGGAGGAGGGGGAAATGACTAATGAAAAGGAAGAGTAAGAAGTTTCTCATAAATCGGCTTATTATTTATCACGAAGTAAATGTACAAAGACCAAACAAAGACCAAGTGTAATATAAACATCTGCAAAATTGAAGACGCCTGTCCGGATACCATCCGTCAGATTAATGTGCATGAAATCGACCACAAAACCATCCATCCATCGGTCAATTAAGTTGCCAATTCCGCCTGCTATGAGTAAACAAAATCCTAAGAAATAGAGCGCTGAATATTGGTCTTTTAGAATATGAAAAGTGACGCCTAGTAATATTAAGAAGGGTAAAAAAATGAGGAGTGCTAGTTTAATATATGGAGAAAGATTTTCGCCCATCCCTAAAAAGGCACCTGTGTTTTCGTAGTAAGCTAAAGTAAACAAGCCTTCGTAATATTTTACAGGTGCTTGATAAGCTAGTTGCTCTCTGGCCATTTCTTTAGTGGTTTGATCGCAGCCAATGCCTACGGTCAAGATGCAGAAGAATAAACCTATTTTTAATAATCTATATTTTAAGCTCATTAATGCGGGTTTTAGAGGTTTGGAGATGTGAGATGCTTTTTTTAGAACACGGAGACACTGGGACACAGAGAATTTTTTGCATGGTATTTTTTATTAACTCTGCTTCCTAAGTATTTAAAGCTAAAATTGATCCAGACTAAGTGATTGATTATAAAAATCAATGTGTCTCAGTACTATCATCCAAACCTCGCAAGTCTCAAAAGAAACTCAGTGTCTCCGTGCCTCCGTGTTCTAAAAAAAACTCCTAACCTCATTATGCCAGGACCTGGAATCGATCCAAATTAACAACAAAGCCTCGTTCCCCAGCTCTTTCCATTTGTCGGCGCACACTATCTGCGCTACCTCTACTAAAATAAGGACCAACAATTACTTTATAAACTGTTTTGCCATTCAATTCATTAATATTAACGATTGTTGGGCGATTAAATTCTCTTTGTAGAGCTTCTGCTGCGATTAAAACATTGGCATACTCTGCATATACACCTATTTGCACCCCATATCCTTTCGCTGCCTGTCGTTCGACTTCAAATTTAAATAAACCTTGCCCTGCAGAAGTAGCGGGTTTTGTGCTAGGAGTTGTAGGTGTGGTACTTGGTCTAGTGGTGGTGGATCCGCCAGTAGAAGAAGTGTTGCCACCAGTAGTGGTGCCATTAGTGCTACCACCTGTAGCTATATTGCCTCCTTTCCTTCGAATAGCTTCTCTTACCGCTTTATCTGCATTCACTCGGCCGTAGCCATATTTTAAAGAATGACCATTGACATATTCAAAAGGCATCCCGATTTGATCGGCCGTTTCAGATAAAATTTGTTTGACTTCTTTAGCGGTCAAATCAGGATTAGCAGATAGCATTAATGCGCAAATTCCCGCTACTAATGGGGTAGCACTTGAAGTACCGCCAAAGTGTTTATATTGGCTACCTCTCGATCGGCCATCTGCCCAATATTTAAATTCGCCACCACCTCTAACAGAGGTGCCTTCATCCCAATTGGCCCTAGCCGCAATAATGGGCCAATCCCCATTGGAGGGGGCAACGATGGTTAGCTCCTTTCCTTTGTTGGAGTAATCCGCATGTCTATCTTGACTAGTACTGGCCCCAACACAAATAACATCTGGGTGAGCACCGTAATAATTGACATGATCTATGGCATCATTACCAGCAGCATATAAAATAATACAGCCTTTACCATTTCTACCTTCTCTGGCCGCCTTAGCAATGACTTCTTCTTTTAATTCACCGGGCGCAAAATTGATGTCCGTAGTGCCCCAGCTACAACTAATAATATCTGCTCCATTTTGAACAGCCTTTTCAAACATTTCTTCCGTAGCTCGATAACTAAAAGAAGTACCACTAATCGGCATAAACTTAGCCATTGGGGCAGCGCCTACGATTCCCTTGCCATTGGCAGCAGCTAAAGCTACACTAGCACAAGGCGTTCCATGTGTAAATCTAGGATCTCCCTGAATAATACTAGAAGATTGATTCCATATATCATAAGGTCTGAATATTTTCTGGTTCAGATCCTGATGCGTTAGATCAAAACCATTGTCAATGACAGCGATAACAATTTCTTTACTACCCAAATTACCTAGCCTTTGCCAAGCATCGACTACCTTTGCATCCGCCCCTGTTTTTAAAGGATAGTTAAGATCCACCACAGAACCAGTATTTTTTAGATGCCAGCTATGCGAAAAAAGCTCATCTGTGATCTGATCTTCTGGTCCATATTCATCTAATAAGGTATCTAAATCAGGTTCCGCTCTATCTACCATGGAGATATTTTGGAGGGCATCTGCTACTTTAAGGGGATTGGGAGAATTTTTGGTCACTTTTGCAATCACGAAGTTAGCGGATCGTTCTTCAACTATTTGAAGGGCATACTCATCCAAGACAATCTTCTGCTCTTCCTTATTGGTTTTATCATTGAAATGAATAAAAATTTCACCAGTTGGAATGATCGGTCGTTGACTACCTTCTGCATAGTAAACATGCGTACCAACTGCAATAGATCTACTTTTACGTAGATCATCTAATTGGTCATCTAATGAATGTTGATCTTTTTTAAGGGTAACCATTTGAAATCCTCCAAGATGTCGTAAAACTTGTTTTTGTACACCAATTTGATGAGGATCGGTATTGAAAGATTGAGGCTTGATACCTACATATATTTGGCTTTTAGTTAGTACCAAATTTCGTTTACCACATTTAACGCTGTATTTTTTCATAGTAAGTCCGTTCTGGTTTTCAAGGTTGAAAGAGCGAGCCCGTAGGGTGAATGTCCAGTGGACATTCAAGCGAGTGAACCGCAAAGCGGGCGGGATGCTCAGAAGTTCCTAATATATTTTGCACTACTCCCTTAGTGCATTGTGTAAATAAGGCTCTAAATTAAACAACTTCCAAAATATACTCTTAAAAGTACAAAAAAAAGGTCGAACCTAATAGGAACGACCTTCTGCTTAATGACTCAAAGAATATTGATGAAACTAAAAGTATAAATTCACTAGTTTTTTTCTGTTACTACTTAATAATGCCAAATATAGTTTTTCTTTATTGGGAAAGATAAAAAAAGGACTATTTACTTAGTTAAGAAAATCTTAATGTTTGAGGATCAGGTATCAAGCTATTCTATTTTTCTTCCTAAAATGGAATACACCATAGGTAATTTATCTTCCATCCCTTTTATTTGATAGCCATTCTTGACCCTTACTGTATTCGGAAAACAATTATAAGGCGAGCTGTTGTATTCTTGAAAATCGTCAATTACAATTCCATTGCTTATGAGTGCTTTAAAAACTTCGGCAAGGGAATGATTCCAAGTATAACAAGCCATAGGTTCATGTGTAGCCCCATCTGTATACGAACTCGTAAGCGTCTCTATAATAGGCGCTATATTGAAATAAGAGTAAGTGATTTTGGTGTAAGTATCATCATCCAAGGTCCAAATAAAGGGATGAAATTCAGCAAATACGAATTTTCCATTCGGTTTTAAAAAATGCTGAATAATTTGCCCCCAACGATCAAGGGTGGGTAACCATCCAATGGTGCCGTAAGAAGTAAATACGATATCAAATTTGTCGGTAATAAACTGATCTGCTTCAAAAATATCGCAACACACGAAATGAGCATCTATGTTTAGCTTATGGGCTATTTCTTTAGCTTTAGCTATGGATTGGTCAGATAAATCCAAACCAGTCACTTTAGCCCCCATACGAGCTAAGGAAATGCTATCTTGTCCAAAATGACATTGCAGATGTAGGATTTTTTTCCCTTTCACATCTCCCAATAAAGCCAACTCTATTGGTTTTAAAGAAGTCACTCCTTCTAAAAAAGCAGGCATTTGATAAAATTCAGAATGTTCGTGAATCGTTGTTTTCTGATTCCAAAGTGCTTTGTTTGCTTTGAGATATTCTTTCATGATTTAATGCACTGTTTAATAGGCTACTAGATTAATTAAATTTACTTTTGCTGTAGTGCGGATTGTCAATCCGCGTCTACTTGTAAAGCGGATTATTTATCCGCCTATACTATTGACGGATTGACAATCCGCCTTACTTTAACATATGGAAGAAAATAATTTCGATATAGACTGGCTTGCAGAACGTTATCCATTTGATGTGGAGGCTAGAAATAAAACAATTGAACAAGCAGCGGTCGACTATTTAAAGACGGATGAACCTGTGACGATTGTAGATGTAGGTGCAGGCACAGGTTCTAATTGTTTATATTTTTTAGACAAGCTACAACAAGACCAATCTTGGATTTTTATTGAAAAAGATAAAGCATTGGCACCTGCCCTAATCAATAGATTGACAGAATACGCTTCCTTTCATAAATATGATTGGTCGCTAAAAGATGGCGTGTATGAAATGTTGACGCCTTTTAAAAAAGTAAGCTTCAAAATAATTAGCGATAACTTCTCTAAGATTGATCAATTAGTAGACTTATCAGAGATTGATTTGGTGGTAGCAAATGCTGTTTTTGACTTATTGTCAAAAGTACAAATCTCCCAGTTTTTAGACCAACTTACTCAAAATAAAGTTGCTTGTCTATTTACCCTCCATTATACGGGAATGAGATTTGTACCAGAAGACCCATTCGATCAGGCTTATATCGACTTATATGATAGTCATATGATGCGTCAGCAGTCATTTGGTCAAGCATTGGGGAAGATGGCAGCCGCTCATCTTGTGCAAACCTTTGAAACAGCCAATTATAATCTTCAAACAGGAGACAGTGCTTGGAATATACTACAAGATGATATAAAGATGCATTACTATTTATTGAATTTCATGGAAAGTGCTTTGTCAGAATTAAGCTACACGGAGGAATTAAAAGCTTATTTTCCCAAGTGGTTGAAGCGAAAGAAAGAACTTATCATCACGAGACAACAAGGATTAGAAGTAATGCATCTTGATCTTTTTGCCTGTCATTCAACAAGTTGAATGGAATGAGGTCGATGAATCTTGAAGAATTTTTTCAGGAATCCTAGCATCTTGGTTCCGTACACTAAAAGAGTAGGTGATTCAGGAAAATACATAGAAGTTGTTTAAGAATATAAGGGTTGTTCCTAAATAACGAAAAAAGATATTTTCAGATATGTGTTTATTATTTAGAAACAAGCCTATAGTTTAGCGGCGAAAATTTGTAGTGTGAGGTTCTGAGAACTAGTTTTTAAAATTCCATAGCAGGGCTATGCAACTTTAAAAACTAGTTCTTAGGTTCTTACAATACAGATTTGCAGACCTGAAATACATTCTTAAACAAAGATTGAATTGCTAACTTAATAGAGGAGAGAATAAAAGTAGTACAAATATTAATCACATATATTGTGAATACTTAAAACATGTGACAGGGTTGATATTTTAGTTAAATTTATAGTTCGGGAATACGGAATTTCCTGAAGGGTTTCATTAAAACAAATCATCCATAGTAATATCATTCAAACTTACTTCTTAAGCTTAATTTTGGCTGACAATAACTCAATAGTTACTAGAAATAAAGATAGCGCTATCGTCCAAGACAATAGCGCTATTTTTTGTTTAAAGTATTCTAAAAATCACTTAATCATTTGATGCAATTAATTCACCACTTACTCCATCTTCTCAAATTGCTTAACCACCATCTCTCCTAGCTCATCTGTCCCTTGAATAAAGTACATTCCTACAGGGTACTGCTGAACATTAACTTGGATCGTTTCGCTATCTTGATCCAATACTTCTTGATGCACTACTTGACCTAA
>CALJIY010000521.1 GCA_937973945.1 uncultured Saprospiraceae bacterium
AAACCTGATGGTTTTCGACCTGAACTTGATTTTTGAATTTGAATTTTCATAGGTTATGAATCAAAAGATTAGAATCAGATTACGCTCTTACGATCACAATTTAGTAGACAAATCTACAGAGAAGATTGTGAAAACAGTACGTAACAGCGGAGCTGTTGTAACTGGTCCGATTCCGCTACCAACTGATAAGAAGATCTTCACTGTTTTACGTTCTCCACACGTAAACAAGAAATCTCGAGAGCAGTTTCAGTTGCGGACTCACAAACGCTTAATAGAAATTTTCACTCCAACACAAAAGACGGTCGATGCATTGTCAAAGCTGGAGCTGCCGAGTGGCGTTGATATACAAGTTAAATTATCGTAAGTAATTAGCATTGTGCTAACACTAGAAAGTCAATATAATAAATAATTGATTTTCACTACGTTACAGAACTGATATAGGGTTTTTTGGTATAGAAAAAAGAGTTATTTAAAGATAATTTTTTCAGCCTATGCCATTGCAAATCCCAAAGAAACGTCTGTTTTACTCAGAAAATAAATTGACACTTAAGAATGGTTCATACAGAAATTATCTATCATTGCGATAGCGCTAAATCTGTGAAGGAAATATTTATCAAACGATAAATATTAGAGAAGTACTATCTGTCAATTTAATTAGAACAGGCTATTCCTAGAAATATTAAAAACTAAATAAAGTGAACGGAATCATCGGTAAGAAAGTCGGAATGACTAGCATCTTTACAGAAGATGGTCGAAACCTTGCATGTACCGTTGTAGAAGCTGGACCTTGTGTGGTGACACAGAAGAAGACAGAAGACTCTGACGGCTACTACTCTTTACAATTAGGTTTTGGCGATAAGAAAGCTAAAAACACGACCAATTCACTTGCAGGACATTTTGATAAAGCATCAACTGGTCCAAAGCGCAAAGTAGTAGAATTTCGAGACTTTGAAATAGATAAAAGTCTAGGAGATGTAATCACTGTAGATGAGGTGTTTTCAGAAGGAGATAAAGTGCATGCAGTAGGTACTTCTAAAGGTAAAGGTTTCCAAGGTGTTGTTAAGCGTTACAACTTTAAAGGGGTAAACGATGCAACACACGGTCAACATAACAGACAACGTGCTCCGGGTTCCATCGGTGCTGCTTCTTATCCTGCGAAAGTATTCAAGGGTATGAGAATGGCAGGTCGAATGGGTGGAGAAAGAGTCATGGTTAAGAACTTAGAAATCGTAAAGATTTTTGCTGATAAGAATTTAGTATTGGTGAAAGGAGCGATTCCTGGACACAAAGGTTCTATTGTAATTTTAGAAAAGTAATCGTTCATCTACTTCTTAATGGAGATAGATTAACGCTATAAATTTCAGACAATGAAATTAGATATTTTAGGTATAAACGGTTCATCAACAGGTAGATCAGCAGATTTGCCAGATGAGATTTTTGGTGTAGAACCAAACGAGCATGTAGTTTATTTAGCTGTTAAGCAATATTTAGCTGCTCAAAGACAAGGTACGCACAAAGCAAAAGAGAAAGGGGAAATTACAGGTTCCACAAAAAAGCTGAAAAAGCAAAAGGGAACAGGTACAGCTAGAGCTGGTAGTATCAAGTCTGGTGTATTTAGAGGTGGAGGAAGAATGTTTGGTCCACGACCAAGAAAATATAACATTAAGCTAAACAAGAAAGTAAAGCGTTTGGCTAGAATGTCTGCTTTATCTAGTAAAATCAGTAGCGGCCAATTAAAGGTAGTAGAAGATTTTACTTTTGAAGCACCTAAGACTAAGGAGTATGCAAACATTCTAAAGAACTTAGAATGTGGTAACAAGTCTCTTTTAGTCGTAGGCGAACATGATAATATATTAAACTTATCAAGCAGAAATGTTCCTAGAGCGAACGTTGTAACAGCTGCTGATTTGAATACTTATCAAGTAATGAATGCTGGAACACTACTTCTAACAGAAGGAGCTATTTCCAAGATCGTTTCTTCTTTATCATAAGCAAGAGATTTTATTTCTTATGTTTTGTACGGAGTTATTACTTCTTACATGTATAATCTAAAAAGATGGCAAAGAGAATATTAATTAAGCCTATTATCACTGAAAAGTCAAGTGCGCAGACAGAAGCTGCAAATCAGTACACTTTCATGGTAGATAAGAAAGCGAATAAGACGGAGATAAAGCGAGCAATTGAGAAGTTATATAATGTATCAATTGATTCTGTAAATACTATCATTGTTCCTTCTAAGAAAAAAGTTAGAAATACAAAGAGTGGTATGCAAAAAGGCACCAAGTCTGCTTATAAAAAAGCAATTGTCAGAGTGACTTACGGTGAAGAAATTGACTTATACGGAGAAGTATAAGTAGGTCTTTAAATTAGTCACATCATGACTACTATTAAAGACACCCTATTATTGAAATTTATTATTTGTAGCAATAGCTGCTGATATAAAATATAGTAAAATGCCAATAAAAAAGTATAGTCCAGTTACGCCAGGTACTAGATTCAGAGTTGGAAACTCTTACTCAGAAATAACTACGGATAAGCCAGAGAAGAGCCTAACAGTAGGTTTGAAAAAATCAGGTGGTCGTAACCATTCTGGTAAAATGACCATGCGGAATAGAGGTGGTGGGCATAAGCGAAAGTATAGAATCATTGATTTCAAGAGAAACAAAGATAGCATGGCAGCTACTGTGAAGACCATTGAATATGATCCAAACAGAACAGCTTATATAGCATTGGTAGAGTATAGTGATAATGAAAAGCGATATATCATTGCGCCAAACGGTTTATCAGTAGGCGATACAATCATGTCAGGTAAGGGAGCAACTCCAGATGTTGGTAATGCTTTATTCCTAGCGGACATTCCTTTAGGTGCATCTATTCACTCTATTGAAATGCGTCCAGGTCAAGGAGCAGCAATTGCAAGAAGTGCTGGTACTTACGCTACTTTAATGAGTAGAGAAGGAAAGTATGCTGTAATTAAGATGCCATCTAGTGAAGTTAGAAGAATCTTATTGACTTGTAAAGCAGTAATTGGTACAACATCTAACCCAGATCACGGTCTACAAGTTTTAGGTAAAGCAGGTAGAAAGAGATGGTTAGGTAGAAGACCAAGAGTAAGAGGGGTAGCAATGAACCCAGTCGATCACCCGATGGGTGGTGGTGAAGGTAGAGCATCAGGTGGTCATCCAAGATCAAGAACTGGTGTGATGGCGAAAGGTCAGAAGACTAGAAACGTTAACAAGCAATCTTCCAAGTTAATTATAACACGAAGAAAGAAATAGTATTCAAGTTCCAATATCGAATTTGACTTTTAAAATTAATAGCAATGCCAAGATCACTAAAAAAAGGTCCATACGTATTTCATAAGCTTTTGACTAAAGTTGCAAAGGCACAAGATTCTAAGAAGAAGTCTGTTATTAAAACATGGTCAAGAGCTTCTATGATTATTCCAGGCATGGTAGGCGAAACAATCGCTGTACATAATGGGAAAACATTCGTACCAGTTTTTGTTACAGAAAATATGGTGGGGCATAAGTTAGGAGAATTCTCGCCAACACGTAGCTTTAAGGGCCACGGTGGTAAGCGTTAATATATTTGCTAGGATTTTTATAACTAGCGTTTCAAGCTTAGTTTCAGGAATCAAATTATTTGTTTTCTGATAGATGAAGCTTTACTAATAACAATTATAAAAGATTAATAATATGGAAGCAGTTGCTAAGTTAAAGAATTGCCCAATGTCTGCCAGAAAAATGAGGATGGTAGTGAATAACATCAGAGGAAAAGACGTTGAGACTGCCTTAAATATTTTACGGTATACAAAGCGAGAAGGTGGTGTATGGTTAGAGAAATTACTTTTGTCTGCTATTGCTAACTGGGAAAACAAGTTAGGCAATGTAGAAAGTGCAGATGACTACGGTTTAGTAGTTAAGACCGCATTTGTAGACGAAGGGACTATGCTTAAACGATTCCGCCCAGCTCCACACGGTAGAGCGCACAGAATTAGAAAGCGTACCAACCACGTAACATTGGTTGTTGAAAATAAAGTTGCTCTACCTGCGGATGAGGAACTAGTTGAAGTAGACGCAGAATAATTAATTGATATTAATTGAACTTTTTTCTCTAAGTCTGTATCAAATCAGATTTTTAGAAGAATCTAAATAATTAAAAATACCTTTTTATGGGTCAGAAGACAAATCCAATAGGTAATCGTTTAGGAATCATCAGAGGCTGGGAATCTAGCTGGTTTGGTGGAAATGATTTTGGAGATAAGGTAGTAGAAGATGAAAAGATTCGAAACTACTTGAGAGCTAGAATTCATAAAGGAGGCATTAGCCGAATTTTCATTGAAAGAACGCTTAAGAGAATCACCGTTACGATTCATACTGCTCGTCCTGGAATTATCATTGGAAAAGGTGGACAAGAGGTAGATAGAGTAAGAGAAGAGCTTAAGAAATTAACGGGTAAGGATACGCAAATCAATATCGTTGAGATCAGAAAGCCGGAATTGGATGCTTATATCGTTGGAGAAACAGTTGCTAAGCAAATTGAATCTCGAATCAATTATAGAAGAGCGATCAAGATGTCTATCCAATCAACTATGAGGGCTGGTGCAGAAGGCATCAAGATTAGAATCTCTGGTAGATTGAATGGTGCGGAGATGGCACGTTCTGAAGAGTATAAAGATGGACGTACTCCATTACATACTTTCAGAGCCAATATCGACTATGCTTTAGTAGAAGCACAAACGGTATATGGTAAGATCGGATTGAAAGTTTGGATTTGTAAAGGAGAGATCTTAGGAAAAGCTGACTTGTTCGCACCACCTGCTGTAAGCAAAGGCGGTAAAGGCGGCGGCGGCGACAGAAGAAGAGGCGGCGGTGATAGAAGAAGAGGTGGCGGCGGTGATAGAAGAGGCGGCGGAGGCGGTAGACGCTAAGCAATCCTAATAGCGCTATCAATTTCTAGCTATTCGTTAGACTAGTGTTAATAGCCTTTATAATAACTTAAGTTAAAAGTTAGAGGAGAAGTAGTTAAAACCTAATCTAATTATTAGATAAATTGACTACAAAATTGTACTTTTGCACTTCTTTTTCAGAAGCAGTCAAAAAAGTGATTTAATCCTCTGATTTTCATTTGTTTGTGCTTTATTTCTCAGAAAAGAGCCATAAGAGTAGAAAAATGAGCTAGTATAAAAGGCTCTGTTTTCTTTCTTTGATCTCTGTTCTAAAATTAATCTGAAATGTTACAACCAAAAAGAACGAAATACCGGAAGCAGCATAAGATGCGCTACAATGGCCTATCTTACAAAGGAAACAGAGTGTCTTTCGGCTCTTTTGGACTAAAGGCAACTACTTCTGGTAGATTGACCAATAGACAGATAGAGGCAGCGCGTATCGCGATGACAAGATATATGAAAAGAGAGGGTCAGGTATGGATCCGAATTTTCCCTGATAAGCCGATTACTTCCAAGCCTCAAGAGGTACGGATGGGTAAAGGTAAAGGAGCATTGGACCATTGGGTAGTTCCTATTAAGCCAGGAAGAATGTTATTCGAATTGGACGGCGTTCCATTAGACGTAGCAAAAGAAGCCTTAAGATTAGCTGCGCAAAAATTGCCAGTAATGACTAAGTTTTCTATTCGTCCAGATTACGAAGGATAGTCCAATAACCTACATCTTTCACTAAAGATAAAATTAAAAAAATGTCTAGCAAAAAGTTTTTGGAGTTGCAGGAATTTTCTGATGCAGAGTTGGCTAGTGAGTTAAAGGAATTAGTAGTACAGCAGCAGAAGCTCCGATTCGACCATGCGATTAAAGGTCTTGATAATCCTTTAATTCTAAAAGAAGTTCGTAGAGATGTGGCGCGATTGAAGACAGAGGCAAGAAGAAGAGAAGTAGCGGCTATGTCACCTGAACAATTAGCTAAGCGATCTAAGATTAGATCAAGAAGAAGAAAACGCTAATATTTGTAAGCTTACTAAAGCATAATATAATATGTCTGATAGAAATTTAAGAAAGACAAGAGTAGGGGTAGTATCCAGTTCCTCAATGGACAAATCTATTACAGTTAAAATAGAAAGACGTCTGGCACACCCAATCTACGGTAAATCCATGAAGCGTTCTAAGAAATTAATGGCGCATGATGAGAACAACGATTGTAATGTAGGTGATACAGTACGTATCATGGAAATAAGACCGTTGAGTAAGAATAAAAGATGGCGTTTATTAGACGTCATTGAGCGAGCGAAATAGCATTCTTTTTATATGGCAATATGCGCATAAGCGCCAGTATTGTGATAATTAAAGTACGATGATACAACAAGAATCAAGATTAAAAGTAGCTGATAACAGTGGTGCCAAAGAAGTTTTGTGCATTAGAGTGTTAGGCGGCTCAAAGCGTCGGTACGCTTCCATTGGAGATACGATTGTAGTGAGCGTTAAAGACGCTTCTCCAGGCGGTTTGAAAAAAGGAACAGTATCCAAAGCGGTAGTTGTTAGAACCAAAAAAGAGATCAGAAGAAAAGATGGTTCTTACATCCGATTTGATGATAATGCTGTTGTTTTGCTAACTGCTGCAGATGAGCCAAGAGGTACTCGTATCTTCGGCCCTGTTGCAAGAGAATTGCGTGATCGGGACTACATGAGAATTGTATCATTAGCTCCAGAAGTACTGTAGTTTAACAATTACTATCAATATAATAGTAGTAAATAATAGTAGAAATGGCAAAGTTAGGTATTAAGAAAGGAGATCGAGTGGTTGTGATTGCTGGAAAGGACAAAGGAAATGAAGGAGAAGTGTTA
Source organism: uncultured Saprospiraceae bacterium (assembly GCA_937973945.1). Taxonomy (GTDB): domain Bacteria; phylum Bacteroidota; class Bacteroidia; order Chitinophagales; family Saprospiraceae; genus JAFMDF01. The sequence continues at coordinate 6,797 of CALJIY010000521.1, forward strand.
CAGGTGTTCCCTTCCAAGAATAGAGCAATTGTTGATCAAATTAATATGGTAAAAAAGCATACCAAGGCAACTCAAGATAACCCAGGTGGTATCAATGATATGCCTGCCTCTATCCATATTTCAAATTTAATGTTGATTGATCCTAAGTCTGGTACTGCCACGAGAGTAGGTAGAAAGCTAGTAGACGGAAAATTAGTCAGATATTCTAAAAAGTCAGGAGAAATAATTAAGTAATGAGCTATACACCTAGATATCATAAGATATATAAGGAAGAGATTGTTCCTAAGTTAATGGAGCAGTTTCAGTACAAATCCATTATGCAAGTTCCTCGTTTAGAGAAGATTTGTTTAAACCAAGGGGTTGGTGCTGCGACACAAGATAAGAAGACAGTAGAAAATGCTTTGTCAGAAATGAGTGCAATTGCTGGTCAAAAAGCAGTTCCAACTAAAGCAAAGATCTCTGTTTCCAACTTTAAGCTTAGAGAAGGAATGACCATTGGTTCAAGGGTGACTTTGAGAAAAGACCGAATGATGGAATTTCTAGATCGATTGGTTAACGTTACCTTACCACGGGTGAGAGATTTCCGGGGCATCAATGATAAAAGTTTTGATGGTCGTGGTAATTACACAATGGGTATCACAGAACAAATTGTTTTTCCTGAGATTGATTTAGATAAAATCAACAAGATCACAGGTATGGATATTACGTTTGTGACAACGGCTAATACAGATGAAGAAGCACATGCTTTATTATCCGCTTTTGGTCTTCCATTCAAGAATGCACAAAAATCAGAATCCTAGATAAATCTTTGATTTATTAATTAGGAGGCTATAAATAATAATACAATGGCTCGTAAATCACTAATTGCAAGGGAAATAAAGAGAGCAAAAATGGTGGCTAAGTATGCTGATCTAAGAAAGCAACTTAAAGCTGAAGGTAAGTGGGAAGAGTTAGATAAACTTCCTCGTAACTCTAATAAGATTAGACTACACAACAGATGTAAACTGAGTGGTCGTCCTAAAGGGTACATGAGACAGTTTGGTATTTCTCGTGTTGCTTTTCGTAAAATGGCATTAGAAGGTAAAATACCTGGTGTTAGAAAGGCAAGTTGGTAATCAAATTAAGAATTTTTTCAAAGTTATATACAATGGCTATCACAACAGATCCAATTGGCGATTACTTAACTCGTATCCGAAATGCTCAATTAGCAGGACACAGAGTTGTTGAGATTCCTTCATCTAAGATGAAGAAGAGTATTACGGAGATCTTGTACGACCAAGGTTTCATTTCAAAGTACAAGTTTGAAGATGATCAAGGTCCACAAGGAGTAATCAAAATAGCTTTAAAATATGATAGAGCTACTAAGAAACCAGTTATTGAAAAACTAGGTCGAATTAGTAAGCCAGGTTTAAGAAAGTATTCTCCTGCGAGTGAAATACCTAAAATTATTAATGGTTTAGGTATTTGTATCGTCTCTACTTCTAGAGGTTTAATGACTGGAAAGCAGGCAAGAAAAGACAATGTAGGTGGAGAATTGCTTTGCTTCGTTCAATAATATTTCATCGAATTTATTCGAGGTTATATTCCAGCAATTGATTTAAATCATTGCTATAATAGTTCTACAAGTTCTAATAAAAAAATTTGTTATGTCTAGAATAGGTAATGCGCCCATTGATATGCCTAAGGGTGTAGAAATAGAAGTTTCTAAGGGCAATTTAGTAAAAGTAAAGGGGCCTAAAGGGGAGTTAACGCAGCAGATTGACCCAGATTTGACCGTGTCTATTGAGGATGGTACACTTACTGTAAGTAGACCAACAAATCAAAAAAGACATAGATCTATGCATGGTTTATATCGGTCGCTGATTTCTAATATGGTGGTAGGTGTTTCTGATGGCTATACAAAGCAATTAGAATTAGTTGGTGTCGGTTATAGAGCTAATAATTCAGGAAATTTACTAGAATTATCAGTTGGGTATTCTCACCCGATTTATTTCTATGTTCCTGATGAGATCAAATTGGAGACGAAGTCAGAGAAGGGTTCTAATCCAATGGTACACCTTAGTGGTTCTGATAAGCAATTAATCGGACAAGTAGCCGCAAAGATTCGTGCATTTAGAAAGCCAGAGCCATACAAAGGAAAAGGTATTAAATACTTCGGTGAAGAGATCAGACGTAAAGCAGGTAAGACAGCTGCTAAGTAATCTAGCAGTCTTATTATATATTTTCATTTCTAAGGAACTGGTCGGTATCAGTCCAAAAGGTAGATAAAAAATGAAGTTAACTAAAGTACAAAAAAGAAAGCGAGTACATAATAGAATCAGAAAGACCATTTATGGTAGTGCTGCTCGTCCTCGTTTAGCTGTTTTTAAAAGTAATAAGGAAATTTATTGTCAATTAATTGATGATTTAAAGGAAGTTACTTTGGCTGCGGCTTCTTCTCTAGAAAAAAGCGTTTCGGGAGCGACTAGAGTGGAAAAATCTAAGGCAGTTGGAAAATTGCTAGCAGATAGAGCTAAAGCTGCTGGTATTGAAACAGTTGTTTTTGATAGAGGTGGTTTTGTATACCACGGAAGGGTAAAAGCTTTAGCAGAAGGTGCTAGAGAATCTGGACTTAAATTCTAAGAACTTTTTAAAGACAGAGCATCTGCTCTTGTCCTAAAATATATAACAATGGCAAAAAGGTCTCAAGATCGGGTTAAGCCTGCTGAATCAGAATTAAAAGAAAAGTTAGTAAACCTTAATAGAGTAGCGAAAGTTACTAAAGGTGGACGTACTTTTAGTTTCGCAGCAATTGTAGTAGTCGGTGATGGAAAAGGAAGAATCGGTCATGGTCTAGGTAAAGCTAGAGATGTATCTGAATCTATCCAAAAAGCAGTAGATGATGCGAAGAAGAATCTAATTCAGGTTCCTATTTATAATGGTACCATACCACACGCACAGAAAGGAAAATTCGGTGCAGGTAAGGTATTTATAAAGCCAGCAGCAGATGGTACAGGTGTAATTGCAGGTGGTGCAATGCGGGCTGTTTTGGAAAGTGCTGGTGTACAAAATGTATTAGCAAAATCAATGGGTTCTTCTAATCCACATAATGTTGTTAAAGCGACTATTGATGCTTTAGCAAGATTAAGATCACCAATGGCAGTTGCCAAAGGTAGAGGGATTTCTATGGAGAAATTATTTGAAGGATAATTATTAAAATTCCAAGCTTTAAAATCCAAATTACAAATACCAAACTTAGTGATTTGGGATTTGAAATTTGAAATTTGAAATTTCACAATAAGATGGCAAAACTTAGAATTACTCAAGTAAAAAGTGGCATTGATCGCTCTAAGCGTCAAAAAGACACTTTAAAGGCTTTGGGCTTAAAGAAAATCAACCACACGGTAGAACAAGAGGGGACTCCTCCAATTCTAGGTATGGTGAAGAAGGTGCAACACCTTGTTATAGTTGAAGAAATATAGTTATTCCAATAACTAGCAAATAATTGTAGAAAAGAGATCAGAGAAGCGAGAAGAGAGATAAATTTCGTTTTATCAAAAAATGTTGTTTTCAAATGAAATATGTCTCTGTTCTCTGCTCTCGTTTCTCTATTCTCACAAAATAATAAACTAATGGAATTACATAATTTAAAGCCAGCTGCAGGATCAACGAAGAAGCGTAAGAGAATTGCAAGAGGGGAAGGCTCTGGACACGGAGGTACTGCTACCCGTGGTAATAATGGTCAAAAATCTCGATCTGGTTTCAAAAATAAGCGAGCTCACGAAGGTGGTCAGATGCCTTTGCAAATGAGATTGCCAAAGAGAGGATTTAAAAATCCTAATCGAGTTCCTTTTGTAGGTTTGAACTTAGAAAGGTTACAAGCTGTTGCTGATAAGTATAAACTTAGCTCCATTACATTGGAGAATTTAGTTGAAAATGGTATTGTAAAGAAAAATGATCGGGTTAAAATCCTCGGTGGAGGAGAACTTTCTGGAAGACTAGACGTTACAGTACATGCTATTACTGCTTCAGCTAAACAAGCTTTAGAGGCTAAAGGAGGCAGTGTTAATCTCGTTTAAATCGAATCCATGAAAAAGTTAATAGATACTCTATCGAATATCTGGAAAATTAAGGAACTGAGACAGCGTATCCTATTTACGCTTGCATTGTTGATGGTGTATCGCTTTGGTTCTTTCGTGGTATTACCTGGTGTAATTCCATCCGTATTAAAAGATGCCACTTCTGGCAACGCAAATGATTTATTAGGCTTAATCAATATCTTTACTGGTGGTGCATTTAGTAATGCTGCCATTTTTGCTTTAGGTATTATGCCTTATATCACGGCTTCGATCATTATCCAATTATTGGGTTTTGCCGTTCCTTACTTTCAAAGACTTCAACAAAAAGAAGGAGAGTCAGGAAGAAAGAAGATCACTCAAATTACAAGACTTTTAACAGTAGCTATTACCCTTGTTCAAGGAGGTGGTTATTTAACATACATCAGTAGCCAAGGGGCTGTTGACCCAAGTATCCCAGCAGGCGTTTTCTGGTTCTCTAATATCATTATATTATCTACGGGAACTGTCTTTGCGATGTGGTTAGGGGAAAAAATTACAGATAAAGGTATCGGAAACGGTATTTCTTTATTGATCATGATTGGTATTATCGCTTCTTTACCAATTGCATTAATTTCTGAATTCCAATTACAATTTGGTTCAGGTGGTTTATTTAAATTCGTTTTAGAATTAGTCATCTTGTTCTTAGTTGTAATGGTAACAGTGTTAATCGTTCAAGGAGTTAGAAAAATTCCAATTCAATTCGCTAAGCGAATGGTTGGACGTGGGACGAACACTATGCCTATCGCAGGCGCAAGAGACTATATTCCATTAAAGGTAAATGCAGCAGGTGTAATGCCAATTATCTTTGCGCAAGCATTGATGTTCTTACCTGCTCAAATTGCACAATGGTTTGCTGGCTCTAACTCTGCTTTAGCATCTAATGACATAATGATCGCTTTACAGGATCCATTTTCTGTAATCTCAAGTATCATCACTTTTGTACTTGTTGTGATCTTTACGTATGTATATACTGCCTTGTTAGTAAATCCAAAGCAATACGCAGAATACTTAAAGCGTCAAAATGCTTTTATCCCAGGTATTAAGCCAGGAAAAGCAACTGCAGACTTTATTGATAATGTAACGACTCGTATCACTTTCTGGGGATCTATATTCATTGGTTTAATTGCTATCCTTCCAGCATTCGCGGTATGGGCAGGAATTAACACAGCCTTTGCGATCTTCTTCGGAGGTACTTCTTTACTGATCTTAGTCGCAGTAGTATTAGATACTTTACAACAAATAGAAAGTCATCTATTAATGAGAAAGTATGACGGTTTAGTGAAGTCTGGAGCAATTCAGAACAAGAGTAGAATGCAAGGCATTGGCGCTAGCATGTAATCATAATTTGCTATACTTCAGATCTTTGATCTGTCTTATATAATAGTTAAACTATTCTGATTACCAGTAGATGCTACATCTACTGGTAATTTTTTTTGATATAAATTTTTTTTAGACCTAACATCCTTCAAAAAAAATCAATTGTGTCTAGAGCTGATGGAATATTCTATAAGACAGATGAGGAAGTCGAATTAATTCGAACGAATTGTCTAATGGTATCTAAAACACTCGCTTTGGTGGGAGAATTAATTCGACCAGGCGTTAACGGCTTAGATATTGATGCTCAAGCAGAACAATTGATTAGAGATAACGGAGGCGTACCAGGTTTCAAAGGTTATAGAGGTTTTCCAGCTACCTTATGCATCTCTGTTAATGAACAAGTAGTGCATGGTATTCCTTCCAATATAGAATTCAAAGACGGAGACATCGTATCAGTTGATTGTGGGGTACTAATGAATGGGTATTATGGAGATGCGGCATATACTTTTGCATTAGGAGACGTAAAAGAGGAAGTCATGGAGTTACTTCGAGTAACCAAAGCTTCTTTATATAAAGGGATACAACAAGCAATTGTAGGGAAAAGAGTAGGGGATATTAGTTCTGCAATACAGCATTATACAGAAAGAACACACAGATACGGGGTAGTTAGAGAATTGGTAGGGCATGGCTTAGGTAGAAATTTACATGAAGCTCCTGAAGTACCTAATTTCGGACGAAGGGGGCAAGGACCTAAAATGTTAGATGGTCTTGTGATTGCTATAGAACCTATGGTGAATCTAGGTGTGAAAGAAGTAGAGACATTAGACGACGATTGGACGGTGGTATCTAAAGATAGATTACCTTCTGCCCATTACGAGCACTCTGTAGTTGTTAGAAAAGGGCAAGCAGACATCCTTTCTACCCACCAATATGTAGAAGACGCGATTAGAAAAAATGCTAATTTAAAAGAAGTTAGTGATTTAATCCCGTTGCCAGTCTAAGAAATACAACGATTATGTACCAATTTGCGACCTTTTCGGGTGCTTTGGGACTAAAATGATCGGAGAAGAATTGGCTTATTTAAGAGGAAATAAACTGTTAATATTTTTAACCATTATTTCAAGAATAACTAGTTTTTTTTTTATATCTTTGCACTCCTAAAATAGGGATATGGCAAAACAAGGATTAATTAAGCAGGATGGTATTATAGACGAAGCATTATCAAATGCAATGTTTAGAGTCCGGCTAGAAAATGGACATAAAATTACCGCGACAATTTCAGGTAAAATGAGAATGAATTACATTCGAATTCTACCGGGAGATAAAGTGGCCGTTGAGATGTCTCCATACGATTTAACTAGAGGTAGGATTACTTACCGCTACAAATAATTTTTATTCGATTATCTTATTAGAAGGTAATCATTCAACTATACTATCATGAAAGTAAGAGCTTCTGTTAAAAAACGATCTGCTGATTGCAAGATTGTAAGAAGGAAAGGAAGAATTTATGTCATTAATAAGAAAAACCCTAGGTTTAAACAACGTCAGGGTTAATTAATATAATAATAATATGGCTCGTATATCAGGTGTTGATTTGCCAAGGAATAAGAGAGGTGTAATTGGATTAACTTACATCTACGGAATTGGTCCTTCTCTATCAGTAGAGATTCTTAATAAGGCAGGTGTTGATCATAACACGAAGATCCAAGATTGGACAGATGAGAATATTCGTTTTATAACTAAATTGTTACAAGATGAATATACTGTAGAAGGTCAATTGCGATCTGAAACTCAATTAAATATTAAGCGATTGATGGATATCGGTTGCTATAGAGGATTGAGACATCGTAAGGGTTTGCCTTTAAGAGGACAGCGAACGCAAACAAATGCAAGAACTCGTAAAGGAAAAAGGAAAACAGTTGCGAACAAGAAGAAAGCAACTAAGTAATCTCTTTCAAATACTTGTGCATTATTTGTGCCAATCATTTGTAATTTATTCTAATTCTGATAAAGTCTACTAATAATATAAGTTATGGCTAGAAGAAGACCAGGAGCTAAAAAGCGTAAAGTCAAAGTTGAACCAGAAGGTGTAGTACACATCCAAGCTAGTTTCAACAATATCATTATATCTCTTACTAACAAGCAAGGGCAGGTAATTTCTTGGGCATCAGCTGGTAAAGCTGGGTTTAGAGGTTCTAAGAAAAATACGCCTTATGCAGCACAAATCGCTGCTTCTGATGCTGCTAAAGTAGCATACGAAGCTGGAATGAGAAGTGCGGAAGTTTTAGTAAAAGGACCCGGTGCTGGTAGAGAAGCTGCGATTAGAGCAGTGGATCAATCAGGTATTAAAATCACAATCATTAGAGATATTACACCTATTCCTCACAATGGATGCCGACCTCCAAAGCGGAGAAGAGTTTAATCATTGTAGTAAGAATAGTATTAATATTTCTAGTAGTAATTAACTTATGGCAAGATATACAGGGCCTAGAACAAAAAAGGCAAGAGCCTTTGGTGAAGCAATCTTTGGTTATAGCAAAGCGTTCGAAAAAAGACCGTATGCTCCAGGCCAACATGGTACTTCAAGAAAAAGAAAGCAAAAGTCTGATTATGCACTTCAGTTACTGGAGAAGCAAAAAGCAAAGTATACCTACGGGGTACTAGAGCGTCAGTTTAGAAATTTATTTAAGGCAGCTGCAAGAAAGAGTGGGGTAACAGGTGAGATCTTACTTAAATTCTTAGAAGCGCGCTTAGATAACACAGTTTATCGTTTAGGCATTGCACCAACAAGAAGAGCAGCTAGACAATTAGTTTCTCACAAGCATATCACGCTTAACGGTGTTGTCACAAATGTACCGTCCGCTCAATTGAATCCAGGTGACGTGATTGCTGTTAGAGGAAAATCTCAAAGCTTGGCAATCGTTCAGGATGCAGTAGGGGGTAGCAAAGCGGAAGTAAGAAAGTATGGCTGGTTAGAATGGAACCCTGATAAGATGCAGGGTAAATTCATGGAATATCCAGAGAGAGAAGCCATTCCTGAAAAAATTAACGAACAATTAATCGTCGAATTATATTCTAAATAATTCCTTGATAATACAAATTCGCAATATAGCATATACACTAAATGCTGTATTGCGAATTCTCTATATAGGTACTTTTCCTAATTTTCCCACCCTAACAAAGTAGAAAAAGCTTATGAGTATATTAAATTTCCAAAAGCCCGATAAGATTGTCATGCAGAAGTCTGATGACTTTGAAGGGGAATTCGAATTCAAGCCACTTGAGCCAGGATTTGGTCAAACGATAGGAAATTCTCTCAGACGAGTGCTATTGTCTTCTCTTGAGGGTTTTGCCATTTCAGCAGTTCGGATTGCAGGAGTAGATCATGAATTCTCTACGGTTAAAGGCGTTGTAGAAGATGTAGTAGACATCATTTTAAATTTAAAGCAAATCAGAATAAAGCAATTACTTTCGGATGAAGAGGTTGCTTCTGAAAAAATATACATGACCATCAGTGGTCGAGAAGAATTTAAAGCTGGAGATATAGAAGAACACACCAATGTTTTCAAGGTAATGAACCCGGACTTGGTTGTTTGCCATATGGAACCATTTGTTTCTTTAGAATTAGAATTAACGGTTACGAAGGGTAGAGGATATAAGCCTTCAGATGAGAACCTTCCTAAAGATGCACCAATTGGTGTGATTCCAGTAGATGCTATCTATACGCCAATCAAGAATGTTGCTTATCACGTATCTAATACGCGGGTAGGACAGCGTACCGATTACGAAAAGTTGACCTTAGAGGTTAAAACAGATGGTACGATCCACCCAGAAGATGCGATTAAAGAGGCTTCTCGAATCTTAATCCAACACTTAATGTTGATTACAGATGAGAATATTACCTTTGATGATGCAGCAACTAGAGAGGATAATATCGTAGATGAGCACATCTTACACATGAGAAAGTTATTGAAAACTTCTCTTGAAGATTTAGACTTATCTGTACGTGCATACAACTGTTTGAAAGCAGCAAAAATCAATTCTCTTGGAGAAATGGTTAAGTATGACACACACGAATTATTGAAGTTCAGAAACTTCGGTAAGAAGTCCTTAGTAGAAATTGAAGAATTACTCCAAGAAAAAGGCTTAACCTTTGGAATGGATCTTTCAAAATATAAATTAGACGAAGACTAGTCTTTCTCTAATTAGTCAAAGGGTAGTCCACTAATTAGTAGGCTACCCTTTTATTTTTAGCAATTACTTATTTTTAGAAGAAGTCACGCATCTGACTTCTGACAGCGAAGCGGTCCGACCTCTGACCTCTAAAAAAAGGTGTTGCGAAGTTCATTAATTATAAAACTAACAAAGTCATGCGACACGGTAAAAAGTTTAACCACTTAGGAAGACAGCAAGGCCACAGAAGAGCCTTATTAAGAAACTTGTCTATTGCATTGATCGAGCATAAGCGGATCAACACAACATTAGCAAAAGCAAAGGCATTAAGAAAATATATAGAGCCTTTAATTACAAAGTCTAAATTAAACACAACGCACTCTAGAAGAGTTGTATTTAGTTACTTGAACAATAAGGAGGCGGTAAAAGAATTATTTGATAATATATCTGTAAAGGTAGCTTCTCGACCAGGTGGATATGTGCGTATTATTAAAACTGGCTTCCGTCAAGGAGATGCAGCGGAGATGGCAATGGTAGAGTTAGTTGACTATAATGATGTGTTATTGAATACACCAAAAGCGGCGGCAGAAGGAAATACGAAGAAAAAACGTAGAACGAGAAGAAGTAAAGGTGCAGCAGGCGCAGCAACTGCGGCAGCAGCAGCAGGTGCAGTAGCAGCAACAGGTGCTGAGGTAGAAGAAGCAACGGAAGAGGTAGTTAATGAAGTAGCAGAAACGGTAGTAGAAGAAACTACTGTCGTTAATGAAGTGACAGAAACAGTTGTTGAAGAGACTACTGTCGTTAATGAAACAACAGAAACGATAGTAGAAGAAGAAGTGAAGGAAGAAATAATAAAAAAGAAAGGTACAGATCCGGAATGGGATAATGCCTAGATAAATAAGCATAAAACTGTTTTTAAAAAACCTTCTATACTGATGTATAGGAGGTTTTTTTATGCCCTTTGATAAGTTGGAAGTCTACTTTTAAGGAAAAACAAGGATCAGTTGATGTATCCCATGCTGATGGAGGTAGGTGATTTCTATCTCATATAAATCACAAATACGTTTGACGATTGATAAGCCTAGGCCCAAACTTTCCTCAACGGTTGATTCTCGTTTAAACCTTTTAAATAAGCGTGTTGGTGGGATCTTTAAGACTTCTCCTGAGTTGGAAATGTTAACTTTTCTGCCTTCTATTTGAATCCGAATAAACCCATCTTCCACATTATATCGGATCGCATTTTGAAACAAGTTTGCAAACAATATCTCTGCTAGAGTTTCACTCATCTCTACATCTAGATCGATGCCATAATGCTCTTCTATTTTTATTTCTTGTAGATCTATTAAATCTTTAAAGTTTGCTAGTATATCTCTTATTACTTGTTGAATAGTAATTGTTTCTACATCGAAATATCGATTGTTTTCGATTTTTGATAATAAAATTAAGGCATGATTTAATCGAGCTAAGCGATTGGTGTTTTGTAAAATAACACCAAGAGAATCTACTTCTTTTTCTTTTAAATTTGGTGAGTTAAGCAGAATTTCAACATGCCCCTTAATAATCGCTAATGGAGTCTGTAATTCGTGTGAAGCGTTTTGAGTGAATTGTTGATTTGCATGATAGTTACTTCGGATGCGCTCTATTAATTCTAAAATATTTTCGTTTAATTCGTTGAATAGAGGATAGCTAGTTTTATTAAATATGACCTTCTTAGGTTCATCTAAATCAAATGCTTCTAGCGTGGAGATGATCTGCGTTAATTGATTGCGCAATCCATCTATACGACGATTGGTGATTTTTTGAAAGCCGATGCTTAAAATCATTACAGGGAGTAACACAATTAGTGCGGCAGGAAAAAAATGCTGTGGAAAAAAATACCCAGCTAATCCCAAACCTACGAATATGGCAGCTATAGAAATCGCCGCATAAAGCCAATTTACTTTATTCAATTACTAATAAATTTATAGCCTACTCCATAGACGGTCTGTAAATAATCTCCACAGTTGTTTTGTACTAATTTTTTCCGTAGGTTTTTGACATGTGCGTATATAAAATCATAAGAAAAGGCATCGTCCATATAGTCTCCCCATAAATATTCCGCAATACTATCTTTTGTGACGACTCGATTTTTATTTCTAGCCAGGTAGACCAAAATATCAAATTCCTTTTTGGTCAATTTTAAGCTGTGTTCATTAGCCAGTACGGTACGCTTATCTAGATCAATCAATAAATTTTTGAAGATTAATTCATTCGTCATTTGATTAGTCTTCCTTCTCATGATGGCTTTGATCCGTGCATTGAGCTCCGATAAATTGAAAGGTTTTGTTAAATAATCATCTGCGCCAATCTCTAAACCATTAATTCGGTCGTCTAGCGTATTTCTAGCAGAGATGATTATGGTGGCGGTAGTAGGCATTTCTTTTCTTAAAATTTCAATCAATTTTAAGCCATCTCCTCCAGGCAAATTCAGATCAATAACAGCACAATCATATTTGTAGTTATTTATTTTTTTATACCCCTCTTTGTAGGTATGCGCTTGTTCACAAATATATCCCTCTCGTTTCATGTAACGTAGCATCAACTCTAACAATTCCTGTTCATCTTCTACAATTAATACTTTCATGTTAATCTATATCTTCTTCAGAATAATTATCTAAATCTACATCTAACGGCATATCTAAATCTTCTCCTAATACTAGGTCTAAATCTTCTTCTTCTTCTTCCTCTTCTTCGGCCCAAACTTTTGGTTTAGTAGGTTTTACTTCTGGTTTGCGAATAATTTTAGAAATTATTTTTGGTTCACTAGGTGACGATTTTACTTCTCGCTTTACGGGCTTCTTTATAGTAGTTTCTTTATTCATTTTTGCCGCCAAGCTTTTAGTCGTAGTAGGCACTGCCATTAATCTCCTTTTGTCAATTAATTCTCCTGTTATGATACAGATACCATAGGATTTATTATGGATTCGTTGTAAGGCGTTTTGTAAATCTAGCAAATGTTTTTTCTGTCGATTGGCCATTACCTCTAGCATTTCCATATCTATATTAGCCGTAGAATCATCCATCCAATCCCCTTCATTATCTTTTGATTCGGCAGTATTGGTCAATTGCTCTTCTAAAGCTACTAATTGTTGATGTGTTTTTTCTAGTTTTTGCTCAATATGGGTTTTAAATTCTAATAGTTCTGCTTCACTATATCGTTTATGGCTCATTTTAGTACTCATGATTAAGGTTGTTTAAAAGTGTTTTTTATTGAAAACGTTCTTGATACCCTCATTTAAGGCAGGTTTATTCAGAACCGCTTGACATGATTAAAGAGTGTTAAAAATTGTAGATCGTTACTCCTATATGGACTGAAAAGGGAGTCTGGAAAGCCTAAATACGGACTTATTTATCCAGTAAGAATAGCCGAGAACGACCTTTTCAATGCAAGTTTACTTGTCAATTCTGAAAAAAAACTGAAGAAACTAAGGAAAAAAATATTTTTGAAAATCCAAAAATTCAATTTTTCTTCAGATTTGCCCCTTTTATTTGTAATGACTAGACAAATGACTTACTTCAAGTCATCAAACCGTCTTATCTATACTATCTATATATTCGTTCACAATAAACCTATTTGCTAATTTTACTTAAGATGAAAAGTAGAAATTCTAAAAAGAACAAAAAATATTTCCGTAATCAGGAAGATGAAATCCGAATTAAGGAACGGAAAAAACAACCCAAAAAAAGAATAAATAAGAATAATTATTACCTGATGCTGGAGGAAGAATACGACGATTTGCCAATCGATTTAGATCCCTACGAGGCTGAAGAAGAGTAAGCTTTGCATTTCAGCACACTAAAATCCCTGTCTTTTGATCAAAAGACAGGGATTTTTATTTATAGATTAGATCTTCTAAATTTTTCAACTGTATAAAGCTGATTGCTGACTGTCTTGAAGTATCCGAAGACATTTTAAAAAAATAGTATAAGAATATTAGTTTTAAAAACAAAATGTTTTATATTTGCTTTTAATTATAAAACTATTTGTTGTTAAAACTATTCTAACTATGATTGATTTCGACACCCTATCAAGCTACAAAGCGCAACGGCCCTATAAAGGGCATATTATTTATTATGAATTTGAAGGCGACCAAGGTACTTGGAGCGTTTGGAGTACCACTGAATTTGATGAAGAGAATCAGCCTAACCCTATTTTAGTGTATGGGGGAGGGGATAGACCTTTAATGGTGAGGAATGAGGTACTCGAGTCAGGTTTCTATTCCACCAGAGCGGAAGGCACTATTGCTGCCAAACAAGTTATCGATAATCTATTAGAGACCGAAGAAATTTTTAGTATTGCGGCTTAGTAAGTATTTCCTAATAATGATGATATCCAAAAATCTTGGTAGGGTGGCCATTGCCATCCTGCCATTTTTAAAAAGATACCCTTTATTCTCCTTCCATAATATTACCATCCGCTAATAAATCTACCTCAATAGCCGTACTCTTAGTGGCATCATATTCTTCCTTGAGACCAGCTGCACCAGTGACGATATTGATGGTCCAATCACTGTCGATAGTAGCGACAGACTGAGCGATATTAACCCCGTCGGAAAATGTCCCAGCTATTACCTTTCTAGCAATAGGCACCCCTTTCTTAGTAAAAGTCGCCAACACATACTGATAGTCTAATAAGGCTGCCTTCCAATAAACAATAGCGTGAAAGTCATTTGTATCTTTAAAAGAAAAACAGGGAATGACTTCTGTAAATTCATCCTCTATCGGCCCTTCTATCAGGCTAATAAACTGATCTACTTCAAGCGGATGCAGCTGTTTGTTATTTTTGCTAAAAGTAAAATGCGTATCTATACTCAAAGTGATAGGTAGATCAATCTCAGGAAATTTATTTAAAAAACTACTGAAGCTTACTTTGTTATTACTGGCCATTTGTATTCTTGAATTTATAAGGATTTTTGCAAAATTAGAATAATTCTAAATAAAAGAAGGAAAGCTGTCTAAATTCTTGGAAATACGCTTTAATTACATACATTTGACACAAAATTGCACCCTACCTAGCTACTCTAGGAAAGTGGGGCTATCATATAAAAATATTACAAGTTATGAGCTGGTTCAGCAATTTCCTAACTTCTTCAATTGGAAAGAAACTCATTATGAGTTTGACAGGATTATTTTTAATTGTATTCCTATTAGTGCATTTAACAGGGAATTTACAACTGTTAATGGATGATGGCGGTCGACAATTCAATTTGTACGCTAAGTTTATGACAACCAATCCATTGATTAAGTTCACGTCCTATGGCTTATATGCCTTTATTTTACTACATGCTATACAAGGGATTCTACTATGGTTAAAGAATAAAGCAGCAAAAGGCAGTAGCTATGCCGTCAATAATACAAGAGCTACCAATACGGTAGCTGGCTTTGCTAAGAATATGGGCTGGTTAGGCATCATCATTTTAGTATTTCTACTGATTCATATGTATCAGTTTTGGTTACAGATGAAGCTTGGTCATTTACCAATGGTGGAATATGATGGGGTTCAGGTCAAAAACTTGTATGCACCAGTAACAGAGACTTTTAGTAATATTGGCTTTGTGGTGTTTTATGTATTGTCGATGGTAGTGATCGCTTTTCACTTGTGGCATGGATTTCAATCTTCTTTTCAGACACTTGGTTTGAACCATAAGAAGTATACGCCGTTTATTCATGGATTGGGTAAACTATATGCAGTAGCGGTACCTTTAGGATTCGCATTAATTCCAATTTTATTCTTTTTAAAGAACATGTAGGAATTGATTAGAAACGACAAAAAATAAAACAGGCTGCCTTATTTTTTGTCAATACTAAAGTGGTCGAATAGGCTACCTTATTTAATTGAAAGAAATAAAAACCATCAAATCATAATTTATGAAATTAGATGCAAAAGTACCTCAAGGGGATTTAGCGACAAAATGGACGACCTATAGAGGATCAATGCCATTAGTTGCTCCTAATAATAAACGTAGACTAGATGTAATAGTAGTGGGAACAGGTTTAGCAGGAGCGTCAGCTGCAGCTACTATGGGGGAATTAGGATATAATGTAAAATGCTTTACTTTTCATGATAGTCCAAGAAGAGCGCACTCTATTGCGGCTCAGGGTGGTATTAATGCTGCAAAGAACTATCAGAATGATGGAGATAGTGTTTACCGTTTGTTTTATGATACGGTAAAAGGAGGAGATTATAGAAGTAGAGAAGCGAATGTACACCGATTAGCGGAAGCTAGTGTGGAGATTATAGATCAAGCAGTGGCGCAAGGCGTGCCGTTTGCTAGAGAATATGGTGGCTTATTAGCCAATAGATCTTTCGGTGGGGTACAGGTGAGTCGAACTTTTTATGCTAGAGGCCAGACTGGTCAGCAATTACTCTTAGGTGCTTACCAAGCTTTATCTAGACAAATTTCTAATGGTAACGTCAAAATGTACAACCGTCATGAGATGTTGGACTTGGTGAAAATTGATGGAAAGGCTAGAGGCATCATCGCAAGGAATTTATTAACGGGTGAGTTAGAGCGTCACGCTGCACATTGTGTGGTATTAGCGACGGGTGGATATGGCAATGTATTCTATTTGTCTACTAACGCAATGGGGAGTAATGCTAGTGCGGCATGGAGAGTTGTAAAAAGAGGTGCTTGTTTTGCTAATCCTTGTTATACACAAATTCACCCGACGTGTATTCCTCAATCTGGAGAATACCAGTCTAAGCTGACTTTGATGTCAGAGAGTTTGAGAAATGATGGACGGGTATGGGTGCCTAAGAAGAAAGAAGATGCAGTAGCTATACGAGAAGGTAAAAAAACAGGACTAGATATTCCTGAGGAAGATAGAGATTATTACTTAGAGCGTCGATATCCTGCATTTGGTAATTTAGTACCTAGAGATGTGGCGTCCCGTGCAGCGAAGGTGGCTTGTGATGAGGGCAATGGGATTGTGCCAACAGGAAAGGGCGTCTACTTAGATTTCTCTTCTGCCATTCAGCGGTATGGTAAATCTCAAGCCTTCTCTAAAGGAATGCCTAATGCAGACCAGAAGACCATCACTGAATTAGGAACTAAAGTGATTGAAGAGAAATACGGTAACTTATTCGAGATGTACGAAAAGATCACAGGGGAAAATCCTTATGTGATGCCAATGAAAATATATCCTGCTGTACATTATACAATGGGCGGTCTTTGGGTAGATTATCACTTGGAAACCAATGTACCTGGGTTATTCTCTTTAGGCGAGGCAAACTTTAGTGATCACGGTGCCAATCGTTTAGGAGCATCTGCTTTAATGCAGGGACTAGCGGATGGTTACTTTGTGATACCGTATACAATCGGTACCTTCTTATCGAAAGAGATTAGAACGCCAAGCTTTGATCCAGATGGACCAGAATTCAAGCAAGCAGAAGCAGATGTACGCAATCGATTACAGAATTTATTAGATATCAAAGGCACTCAATCTGTAGAAAGCTTCCATAGAAGATTAGGAAAGATCATGTGGGAATACTGCGGTATGGCTAGAAACGCAGAAGGCTTGAAGAAAGGCCGACAATTAATCAAGGAACTTAGAGAAGAATTTTATAAAGATCTATTTGTACCTGGTACGCAAGACGAATTCAACCCAGAATTAGAGAAAGCAGCTAGAGTAGCTGATTTCATAGAGTTGGGAGAATTATTTGCTGTTGATGCATTAGAGCGTAACGAAAGTTGTGGTGGTCACTTCCGAGAAGAATATAAGACAGAGGAAGGGGAGGCATTAAGAAGAGATGAAGAGTACGCCTATGTGGCAGCATGGGAATGGCCAGATGTTAATAGCGAACCTATATTACATAAAGAAGAATTGGAATTTAAGGATATTGAATTGAAAACTCGTTCTTATAAGTAATTTTAAGTAATAAGTAAAAGGTAAGAAGTAATAAGGCGAAAACACTTAGTCTACTTCTTACCTATTACTTCTTACCTATTACCTAAAAAAAAGGATTATGGCATTAGCTAATATGAACCTAACCTTAAAGGTTTGGAGACAAAGTAATAATAAAGCAAAAGGGAATTTTGAGACACATAAAGTAGTAGCCAATGAGCATATGAGCTTTTTGGAAATGTTAGATGTGTTAAATGAGCAATTGATTCAAGAGCAAAAGACCCCTGTTGCATTTGAGCATGATTGTAGAGAAGGTATTTGTGGTGCTTGTAGTATGGTGATTAATGGGCAACCGCATGGTCCTCAAAGAGGGACTACGACTTGTCAGTTGCACATGCGTCAATTCAAAGATGGAGACACAATTGTGGTGGAACCATTCCGTGCCAAAGCATTTCCAGTTATCAAAGATTTAGTAGTAGATCGCTCTGCTTTTGATAGAATCATTCAGTCAGGCGGATATATCTCTGTGAATACCGGTCAAGCAGTAGATGGAAATACGCTTCCAATTGAGAAGGACTTATCATCTCAGGCATTTGATGCGGCTACTTGTATTGGTTGTGGTGCTTGTGTGGCCGCTTGTCCGAATGCATCTGCCATGTTATTTACATCTGCAAAAGTTTCTCACTTGAACTTGTTACCGCAAGGGGCAATAGAAGCAGAGCAGCGGGTTCTGAGTATGGTCAACCAAATGGATGAAGAAGGATTTGGTATGTGTTCCAATGTTACCGCTTGCGAAGCAGAATGTCCTAAAGAAATTTCTGTTGACAATATAGCTCGATTGAATCGTCAATATATTGGCGCTTCATTGAAGTCTGATAAAATGGCTTAATCAACTTCAATCTCAATCTTAAACATAATTTGAAATTGAGCCTGTAGTTGAATAAAGCATTATATAATTAAAAACCTTTTCCATATATATCAATGGAAAAGGTTTTTTGATTTATATTACCAACCATTTACTGTTTTAATCATATAACTTGAAAAAGCTAGATTTACTATATCAAGACGAAGACCTATTAATAGTCAATAAGGCAGCCAATTATTTAAGTATTCCGGATCGTTTCGATAAGGAAAAGCCTAATGTATTGACTGATCTTAGAAGGAAATTTGAGTCGGTATTTACGGTACATCGTTTAGATAAAGAGACTAGTGGGGTGATTTGTTTTGCTAGAAATGAGACTGCTCACAAGGATTTAAGTAAACAGTTTTTCGACAGAAGTATTCAGAAATTATATCATTTACTTGTCGAAGGAACGGTCTATCCGCTTGAAGGGGAAATAGATCAGCCCATTGGACCACATCCTGCAACAGCAGGTAAAATGATGGTCACGAATAAAGGAAAAGCCTCTCTCACCTTATATAAAGTACTAGAGCAATTTAAAAATTATGCCCTAGTCGAGGCAGATATAAAAACAGGTAGGACCCACCAAATTCGCGTACATTTTGAATCTATTGGTTTTCCTTTAATGGTAGATGCCATGTATGGAAGCCATGCTGATTTTAAATTATCTCAAATTAAACATAAAGGATTTAAGCTTGGAAAAGGTCAAGAAGAAAGACCCTTATTATCCCGCTCTGCCTTGCATGCGCACCAATTGAACCTCATCCATCCTAGCTCAAAAGAGCCCTTGACAATAACCGCTCCACCACCAAAAGATTTCCGTGCAGTGTTAAAACAGTTGCATAAGTGGAATAAGTAGTTTATATTGAAAATATTAGTATTCAATATTAATTAATTTTATCTAACGTATTCTAAGTACACAGTATGTGTGCTGAGCCTTCCCCGTTCGTCCAAGAGTTAAATTTTTAGAAACCATTGATAAGAATCAATAGTTTAAGCTGTAGTTTAAACAACGCTAAGACTACTTATTTACTATTATCAATGGCTATTTTTTTTTAATAATCGGGCAGGTTTCCTGATATTTTTAATTTCAGAAATGATAAAGAAAACGAAACTTTGTTCTTCTAAACATTAATTGTTAATTATTTGTTTTAGATGAACTGAATTTATCCAAATCAACGTTACTATAGTAAGGAACATTCATACCCCAAAATTTCTACAACCATAATCCCTGAAATATGAGAAAGATAATTCTATTTAGCATTCTGATTACCAGCTTTTTATGGCAGTCTTGCACCTCAACTAAACCAGCGGTTTATCCAGAACCCGTAATCGGTAGTGCGTCTTTCGATCATTGGATTCATAGTCCACTACATCCTCACCAAAACCAACCCGTACATTTTAAATCTGCTGTCACTGATAACAAAGGTATTACTAAGGTAGAGCTGTACATTTATGAGTATCAATTATTTGTAGATGAGGAGGGGCGGCCCTCGAAGCGAAGGAATAAAACTAGCCAGTGGGGCTTGGAGAAATCTTGGACCTATGATCAGCCTGTTGATACAGTAGGAATAGATTATCTTTTTGAACCAGGTTTTAAGGACTTTAGCAATGTAGAATATATTTTCAAAGTATATAATCCTAAAGGAGAGATCACAGAACGAATGGCTCTTTTTGATGCGGGCAAACCACTATTAGGTGATGAGAAAATATTATTATATGCCACGACTACTCAACCTTTAAAAGAAACAATCAATTTATGCTTTTTACCAGATACGGATTATGCTAAAGATTGGCAAGGCTTCTTATCTGATGTAGAATCTTTAATTTACAATGGGTATCATACCAATAATAAAATAGAAAATAATAAAGGTTTGTGGCAATTCTATTACACCAAACATGAAATGGACGGCGCCGCAATAGCTAATGATTACTACAATAAGGATTTATATCCTAAATTCTTAAAAAATGATTTGATTCAAGGAATTGATGCCTTTGGTTTATTACACCAATTGCCTTATGGAGACGGTACGTATCTAAAGCGAAATATTGGATTTCTCTCCAATAGTTTTTTTACTTCTGAAACGTATAATCATGGCACCGCTATTCATGAAACAGCTCATGCGGTATTCAATTTAAGTGACGAATATAATCACTGCGTTTGCTTTCCTGAAGGAGGCAATGTATTTCAAAACTTAACAGACTGTGAAGCCTTTAATATCAAACATGGTTTTCCAAAAGAAGATTGTTCTACCATTAACCATGTAGATGGTAAGGCATGGCATATGTCCGAGGCAAATGTTTATTTTGAAACTAGAGAAATATGTGAACAATATAACATAGATAATAATCTAGAAGAAGGAAGCTGCCAGCGATTCATTGATGCAGAGGAAGTTAATTGGTATCGTTCCTTAGATGGCCTTTGTATTATGCAAGATGATGGAGATGCGGTCGTTCGAGATTTTAAGCGAACTTGTTCTTCTGTAATTGATAAATATTACCATAAACTTAAAAGCGAATCCAATAATCTATTGGCTGAGCAGGAAGAAATTCAGTATAATATATACGGATATGAAAAGGTAGTGCTGATGGAATTAAATACAAGCGATTCGAATTTGTCTTTTGTCTATAAAGGTACGGCGAGTGGAGTGCCTAAGAAAAGCCAATTGAATGGGACTTCGATTGAACTTAACTTCTTAGATCAAGAAGGTACTAATAAGACAAGTATACAATTGGCAGATCCGACTATAGTGCATGAACATGAAGCACATGAACATGGAGCAACCCATGATCATACAGAACTTATAAAAGAAGAAAGTGTAAAATATCGTTTCGCAGTACCTTACGAAAAAGGAATAGAAACAATGGAATACATCTATAAGGATAAGAAATATAAAGTTGATGTAAATCCTGCTGGTAAAAAAGGTAAGGAATAAAATAATAATAGGCTTGATGGTATCACCCATCAAGCCTATTGTTTTTTCCTAAAAGAAATGATTGTTCAAGATGTTGAACTTAAATTATTCCTTTTCCGCTTTATAAGGCGTTCCGTACTTCTGCCATTTTCCAGCATTATCTCCATAGATATTTAGAAAATAAGTTTGGTGTGTAAAGCTATCATACGCATAGAATGTTCTACCAGCAGGACTATCATTAAGATTGAACTGTAACATGTTCAAGCCATTCTGACGAATCATACCACCGAATTTATACCATACCGCTGGATCTTCCCCATGATCCGTCATGTAATAAAGTTGACCAGTACCAGAGTCCATCGCATAAAAGATTACGCCTTCTGGCGTTTCTACCGCTTCTAAAATTAATTTACTCCCTTCCGTTTGAATAGCATTACCATAGTTAAACCACTGTCCAGCTTGCTCTCCAAAATCTACCATGTAGCTTACTTCTCCTGTATAGGTATTCATAGAATAAAAAGCGGTGCCACCAATACGCTGACCTACTTCAAATTGGAAGTCTGCGGACGCTGTAGCAGCTACTTTGTTTTCTTTTGCAGAGGGTGTCGCTACGGTCTCTGTTTGTGAACAGGAGTATAAGGAAAATGTCACAATAAATGCGATAATAAAATTTCTAAGTAAATACTTCATATATAAGGCTAGTTTTTAAAATGTTTAAAATGATTTCAATCTGTTGTAACGTATTGCAGATGTTGTATCTAGTACGCTAATAAATTAGTTTTGTTGACAAGAAGAGATTTCAGGGTTATAAAAGGTTTAATACTCAAATTCCATTTGCTCATATGGAAATCCAAATAGACACTTTTCTTTGATTAATGCGGCTACTTTTTCCGGAACCATTCGCTCCCAACCTTCCTCATTATTCTGAATCATTTGCAAAACTTGGGTAGAGAAAATATGTAATACCTCTGGCTTATAGCCGATTATATCTCTAATTTGTTTAGATCCTAATAAGTGTTGGTATAGAAAAGTAATTTCCTCTGGCACTGGTAAATCATTGCATTGTAATACCTCCCCACTACCTTCTTGCAAGGCAGGGTAGACATAGTAAATGACCTTTTGATTAAATAAATCACCAAAGGCTGCTAAAAGCGATTTTTCTTGATTTTCTAAAAAGGTATTACTCATCATTTTCAGCAACTCTTGAATACCGATTACTAAACCGAGTCGTTGTACCTTATACTCCGATAGATAGTCTATTAATTTATTTTGTTTTTGACAATTAGAAATGACGACGGTTTGCCCCATGGCACACAATAAGTCCGCTCGATCCAAGAAGTCCTTTACATTGAGTTCTCCTTCTAAGCATAGATTGTCCATCGTGATTTCTGTCAATAAGTACGTCTTGTTAGATTCTACAGGAGCATCTTGACGAAACTGCTGGAAGGCACTTTTGATCATATCCATATTGACAAGTGTCGCTGGTCGGAAGCTCCCTCTGACCACCATGACATGCTTTTTATATAAAAATTCAGAAGCATGGATACTTTGCCCCTCCGCATTAAATATAGCCACATCTGTCAATTGATGTTTGACCAACATTAGACTCAACCAACGATTATCTACAGTTTCAAAGTCTGGTCCAGTTAAGCGCACCATATCCACAGAAACCCGACCTCTCAATCCGTCTAATAAAGATTCGATCATTAATTCTGGGTCATGCTTATACCGATAACAAGCATATAGTAAATTGACACCCAAAATACCAATAGCTTGTTGCTGTAACTTGTTGTCATGATCTAACATTCTAACATGTATGACCAAATCATTGGGTGCCCCCTGTGGATCAAGTTGAAACCGAATCCCTAACCAGCCATCGCCTTTTATCGTTTTGGTGAAATTAATCGCGGCCACGGTATCTGCAAAAGCAAAGAAACAAGTATCAGGACGTTCTGTATCCAAACGTTCCTGCATTAAAGCATATTCATGGTCTAACATTTTATAAACTCTAGATTCACAAACATATCGACCAGTACCTTGGATACCATAAATTTTATCAGAAACCACTTTATCATAGGCAGAAACCGTTTTAGCAATAGTTCCTGACGAAGCACCTACTTGAAAAAAGTATCTAGCGACCTCTTGTCCAGCCCCAATCTCTGCAAAGGCACCATAGATCTTATCATCTAAATTGATTTCTAATGCCTTTTGCTCTGTTTCTAATAATTGTCGTTTCATTTCGAATAAAGGTTTATATT
This sequence comes from uncultured Saprospiraceae bacterium, assembly GCA_937973945.1. GTDB lineage: Bacteria > Bacteroidota > Bacteroidia > Chitinophagales > Saprospiraceae > JAFMDF01. The sequence continues at coordinate 30,342 of CALJIY010000521.1, forward strand.
AGACTTGTTGGTTCTATTACATTCATTTGACGTAATCGTTAGGATTTCGTCATTGTTCTCTTAGAGAAATAATCCTAATTTTGAGCCAAAGTACTTGATTAGGTCCTTCTTTATTATGATTTTAGAATACACCGGCAAAAATAGGGTTTTTGATTGTTATTCTGAGAAGCTTTTTTCCGAAAATGAAAACCATATAAATTGAAAATTTAACAACTAGACATATAAATGGCAGAATTAAAATATACCAAGCATTTATTAGGTAAAATAGAAGAAATATTTAAGGAAATAGACTATACCATTCGCTATGCTAAGGGGAGCTTCCAGTCGGGCTATTGCTTAGTAGAGCAACAAAAGGTCGTCGTCGTCAATAAATACTATGAAACAGAAGGGCGAATTAATGTCCTAATAGATATCTTGGATAGATTGCCTATAGTGGAAGATACCTTGACAGAAAAGGGTTTAAAAACTTATAAACAGGTAATGAAGCAAAAGGAAGGAGCGACTGAGGAGCTAAGCGAAGAAACGGAAGCATCCGTGAATACGGAGGTATCAGAAGAAACAAAAGAGGAAATAGCGGAAAGTACTGAAGCATCAACAGAAGAAATAGTAGCAAATGAGGAAGAAGCAAGTGAATTATGATGAAGGTAACTTTTTTAGGAACAGGGACCTCTCAGGGAGTGCCTGTTATTGGTTGTACTTGTGAGGTATGCACTTCTATAGATCCTAGAGATCAACGCTTGCGATGTTCTATATTAGTCGAAGTGGATCAGCAACAGATCCTAGTGGACGTAGGACCAGATTTTCGACAACAAATGCTACGGGCTAAAATTTCGAATCTAGATGCTATTTTATTAACCCATGAACACAATGACCATATTATAGGTATGGACGATGTGCGCCCCCTCAATTTTTTGCATCAAAAGCATATGCCAGTATATGCTGCTGCTCGGGTGCAGGAGGAGTTAAAGCAGAGATTTGCCTATATTTTTGATGCAGACCCCTATCCTGGTGCGCCTAGAATTACGACACATCTTATTGAAAGTAGCCAAGGATTCCAGATTGGAAAAACAAGTATCCATCCTATAGAAATATTTCATGGGAAGCTACCCATATTAGGTTTTCGAATTAAGGATTTTACTTATATTACAGATGCTAAAACGATTACTAAAGAGGAATTAGAAAAAGTCAAAGGAACAAAGGTATTGGTGCTAAGCGCTTTACATCATAGTTCCCACCATTCTCACCTTAATCTGGAAGAAGCTTTAGAGTGGGTTGATGAAATTCAGCCAGAAGAAGCTTATCTGCTACACATTAGTCATCGGATGGGCAAGTATGAAGAGGTGTCTAAAACGCTACCTAAAGGGGTGCATTTAGCGTATGATGGGTTGGAGTTGGAGATGTAGAGATTAACCAAGAAGCTTTCTGGCGAAAGCTAAAGAATATTGAACACTGAGCCACAGAGTCACAGAGAACAAAATTTACTCTGTGCCTCCGTG
>CALJIY010000522.1 GCA_937973945.1 uncultured Saprospiraceae bacterium
CAAATTGATTTTATTGAAAATGATCCCATTCAAATACCACATCAATTTTCAAAGTTGCAGGATATTGAAATTATGGCTTTTTGGACGTCCATGTTAGCTTGGGGACAGCGAAAAACGATTATCAATAAGTGCAACGAATTAGTCGCATTGATGGATGGAGCGCCGCATGACTTCATGATGAATCACCAAGAAAAAGATCGAGAGAAATTTTTATCATTCAAACATCGAACTTTTCAGGCGACTGATACGCTCTACTTTCTAGAATTCTTTCAACAATACTATCAACAACATCCCTCCTTGGAAATGGCGTTTACCAAATACCTCCAAGATGCAGATGAACATATCGGTCCAGCTTTAATTGGTTTTCACGAAGATTTTTTTTCGCTACCTGATGCGCCGCATCGCACAAGAAAGCATATTGCGACTCCTAAGCGAAAATCTTCTTGTAAGCGATTGAACATGTTTCTGCGATGGATGGTTAGACAAGATAAAAAAGGCGTAGACTTCGGTCTATGGAAAAATATTAAGTCTGCTCAACTACTCATGCCCTTAGATGTGCATGTCGATAGGGTGGCTAGAAAACTAGGTTTATTACAACGCAAACAAACCGATTGGTTAAGCGTATTGGAACTGACTACTGCTTTGCGAAAATTTGATTCGAATGACCCTGTCAAATACGATTTTGCTCTTTTTGGAATGGGGGTTATTGGGGAATAATCTTTTTTAGAGCAGAGAAGCGAGAAGTGAAAGCAGAGATGTATTCCGTTTAAAAAACATTGAAATTTCGTCTGTTTTTAAACGAAATACATCTCTGCTCTCTATTCTCTACTCTAAAACATACAAGGTTTTAAAAACATTTTTAAATGAACGTTACTGTTACAAAATCAGATAAAAACATTGTAGGGGAAATCACCCTTAATGGATCTAAGAGTATTGCGAATAGAGCATTAATTATTAGAGCTTTGTGTGAAGAAGATTTTCCGATTCACAAACTATCTAGCTCTAGAGATACGGTGTTAATGGATGCTTTATTGAAAAGTGATTCGGATGTTCGAGATACGGGAGCAGCCGGTACTACATTCCGATTTTTAACAGCCTACTTGTCTATGCAAGAAGGCACACAAACTTTGACGGGTTCGGAACGAATGAAGCAGCGGCCTATCGGTGTTTTGGTAGAAGCCTTGAGAAAGCTGGGTGCGAACATAGACTATTTAGAAAATGAAGGCTATCCACCATTAAAAATACATACGCCGAATAGCTTAGGAGATTCCAATCAACTAACGATTTCTGCGGGTACTAGTAGTCAATATATTTCCGCTTTGTTGATGATCGCGCCTACCTTACCGAAAGGCTTAGAATTGACCTTAGATGGTAAAATTGTCTCTCGTCCTTATATTGAAATGACGCTGAACATGATGGGCTATTTCGGAGTACAGCATGAGTGGAAGGATCAAACGATCATTATCAAAAAGCAAGCGTATCAAGCGAAGCCTTTTACTGTGGAAGCGGATTGGTCGGGTGCTTCTTATCACTATGCGATGGCGGCTTTTGCGGATAAACTAGATCTCCAATTAAATGGTTTGTTTGAAGAGAGTGTACAAGGGGATTCTGTATTGGTAGAGATGATGCAGTTGTTCGGAATCAAAAGTGTGTTTAATGAAAAGGGCGTTCACCTTTCAAAAACGGGCGCAGACTTACCACCCTTATTTGAATGGGATTTTATTAAATGCCCAGATCTAGCACAAACAATTGCGGTTATCTGCGCAGGTTTAGGTGTTCAAGGCTTATTTTCTGGCTTAGAAACTTTGCGGATTAAGGAGACAGATCGGATTACGGCTTTGCAAAATGAATTGTCTAAAGTACAAGTTTATTTATCACCTTTACCGAAACGTTTTTCTCCAAAGTCAGATAAAGAATATTTTATGGTAGAGGGCAAAGCTACTGTCGATGCGCCGACCTTCCCTACCTATGAAGATCATCGAATGGCTATGGCTTTTGCACCCTTGGCGATGTTGGGACAAATTGAGGTGGAAGAGGCTAGAGTGGTTGACAAGTCTTATCCTTTATTTTGGGAGGATCTTGGGGTGCTGGGCTTTGAGGTGAAGAGTGTGTAAGGAGGAAAAGGAGATACTGAGGTAGATTTTTTTGAACACTGAGGCACTGAGGCACTGAGAAAATATATTCTCAGTGCCTCTTCTTTTTTAGGCTTTCAGGTGATGAGTATGTAGATAAAATTGGCTGCAAACAAAAAATAAGAGAAGAGAAATTTATAATTAAAACTCCGTGCCCCTGTGTCTCAGTGCCTGCCTGCGTTCCTTGGAAGGCAGGTTCTTAAAAAACTCCAAATCTCCAAACCTAGAAAAAATAATCATAAGACCATAAAACCTTCCCAAAGACCAACTCCTGTATCAATAATAAATCTTCATTATTCTTATTCGCAAAATACCGTTCGATTAATAAGCGCCCATCTTTTCGCTGCATGGGTTGGCCTGTTCTATCTAGTTTTATGATTGGATGTAGACGCAGATTGGTGGTATCGCCTTGAGTCGTCGTTAAGGTTAAAATACAAAAGGGTAATTGCTGGATAACAGAATCTCTTTTAGCATAATTGTTTTCAAAAGCTTCAGCCACTAGCCCATCAAAACCTCGAAGAAATTTCTCTACTTGCCCCTTTTTAGGAACTACATTTTTCTTTGCGGTTGTGCCAAACAAAGGCATTATTTCAAACTCATTATTATCCATTCGCTTCAACGAAAAAGACTGATTTTTTTGCTTCGGATATTCAATACTGACTGACTGAATATGCTCCATAGATTCTTGGAAGACAGTCTTATCTCGCCACTGCAATTCTTTCAACAAGTATCGGACTCTCAAGGAACCTTCAAAGCCTGGCAGGTAGGTGACATAAGGATTATTAGAGCCTTCCATAATCATATAGGTACCCAATTCGTCATTCGTCACGCCACCAACGTAATAGGTTTTGATATTGCCCCCTGCTTCGTCATATAGCTCTACTTTAATGTTATTCGTGGCAATATCTTTAACGATATTCGGAATAGCAGCCCTGGCAGGAATATATTTTAATTGCACCTTTTCAATCGTGTTTAATAAATTTTTGATTGCATTCGGATTCGTTCTCCATTTATTGTTATACACCCAATGATCTGCTTTTCTATCTAAGGTAGCAGATTGTCCATTACGGTCTGCTATGAATATTTTATGTACGGATTCGATATCTGAGATGGCGAAATTTCTGTCTGTATTATCAATGGTCGTTTTGTGATTCGTCGTACTCGTATACCAATAGGTAAATCCTGCGATCAGCAAAAACAAAAGAAATATGCGAAGTGTGTTGTTCATTTATCCTGTATTTTATGGTCAAAAATAAGCAATAAAGATAGGGTGTAATAGGAGTATTTATAAAGGATGCAGAACTTGTTTAAAATTAGACATCTGATACGATATCGAACCCTTAGTATCTTTCTTACCACGGATTCACGGATTACAAGCATTTCACATAGCATAATCCGTGGATCCGTGGTAAAAAAGTATCAACTATTGATCTAATACCGTTCCTTAATCGTTGAAAATCCTTGTGTCATTGCCCGAATAATCCCTCGCTCTTTCGGATCATACACCCAATTTGTATCAAAGGCTGCTAGCACATTCAAATTGGCTTCTTCACTTAATGTGAGGGAATGAAACTGCGTATTTTTATTCTGTTGATGGTGCCGGATTTGATCTTGAATATCTGCTCTTAACTTTGACATGATAAAATCGGATACCATTAATATATCAGCATCTTCATAATCATTCGTGCCTAATTGTCGGAGAGCTTCATGGAAAGCTAGAGTGGCATCTGTGCCACCAGAAAAAGACATTTTCAAGAAAGCTGCAATAGTATCTATGCTATTGGCAATATCATGTAAATCAAGTGTTTGCAAGCCTATAGAAAAATTAATTAGATAGGCTTTCCTATTTTGATTCATTGCCATTTTTAGAATGCCTAAGGTTAGAATCTTGGCGATTTGTTCAGGGCGACCATGCATACTCTCACTCGTATCTACGCATATAATAAAGGGACCTTTCTCTTTTTGATTAATTCGTTGGTTCACCTCTGTAAAGTGATCTTCGCTAGTGACTAGCTTTTTGTCTTCGTATCTGAACGTCAATAGTTTTTTATCTGCGTATTTTTTTAAAAATAGCAATTCTGTATTCGTATCGCTTAATAGACTAGCTTCTGAGCTAAGCATATTCGTAAGGTCATCACTTTCTTTTACACCGACTATTTCAGATCGACTTAATTCATCTACTACCCACTCCTGACGGATAATGGTTCGCTCAAATTCTTCCTCTTCTATTTCAATCTCTGCTTCCCGCATATTCCCTAACAAGTCTGCTAATTCTTTAATAGACGCTTCGTTTTGTAATAGTTCATCATAATGCTGTAATAGATCAAAGGAAGTTTCTTTCCATAATTTACTAGATAAATCCCAACCTAAGTATTCTGAGAAGGGACTCATAAAATCTCGTATCTTATTATACTCTGACACTTTTTGACTTAAAAACTCTATATAAGATTGTTTTTCTTCCTCAAACTTTGATAGTTGAAAATCCAAAATTTTCACATACAACAATGCATCCCATTGCGCCAAAATATCATGCAATAGAATTTCCAATTGCTGTTGATCTTTTTTGGCTATCTCCTCCAGAGAACTACTAGTAATTAACTGACTAAATTTTTCTTTAAAAAAATGATTATCTAACTCTGTTCGACTATATACATTATTTAAATAATCTGGCAATGCCCCCCAACGCTTTACAAAGACATGCAAGGGCGTTACGGCCCAACTTTCTAAGCGTTGTTTCTCTTCGTCATACGGATTTTTAAGACTAGATTTTTTATGCGCCTTGCGTAACCAGTATAATAAATCTAAGATGACCTGCTTTTTGATTTTTTCATTAGCCTTCGTCACGCCCACTAAGCCTTCAATCAAAAATATTTCATCCAAGGCTTTCTGGAAATAGTCAAAATATTGGTCGTTTAGAATGGGGATCACATGCTGGTCTGGATCAAATTTATTTTGAATATATTGGACGATATACCGCCGCATTCGCTTGTCTAGCAAGTTGCCAAATTCTATAAATCGATCACATTCTTCTTGTAACTCCTTTTCTATGTCTTGAATCATATTCTATTTTTTCGACGGATCTAGTCTCTGCTCTCTCTTCTCTACTCTCGCTTCTTCCTATATATTAGTATAAGAAAATTGTAGCTTCTCCAGATTCAATTTCAACTGCTGCAAGCTACTCGCCACCTCCTCAAAATTCTTTTTAACAACCTCCGAAAATTCTGAATCTACAAACAGATTTTGCGATAGCAAATCAATCTCCTCTGGTCGATTCTCTTCCATATTTTGAAGCTGTTGGCTAATAAAAGATGTTAATTTCTGATAACGTTCATCCCAGAATTTTTGAACAATCGGATGTGGCTTTTTGGTGATCGTTTCAGAAGTATCCATTAGGCGGGTTTGGAGTCGATAAGTCGTTTCGGTAGCATCATGATGCACGTCGATAGTATTCTCCTGTTTGCCCTTAGACGTACGTACTCTGTTGACTAGATTTTTTTCCTCATCATAGAAATTAGTCACCTGTGGATCATCAATAGAAAGCATTCGGAATTGCTTAATCGTAATAAATACGCCTTGAAACTTACTGTCTTGTTTTTCAATTCGGAAATACTCATCATCGATGACCATCAGTTGGTTCTTGGAAACGGTGTGGCTAATTCTTATCTCGCTTTCTACCTCCTCTTGAAATTCTTTTGTTTCTTTTTTTAGCATGCTTAAATTAACCGCCATCGTATAGCCATGCTTAGCCACTGCCTCTGTCAATATATCTCTGATTGTTTGTCTTTGATTTGGGCTACCCCACAAGCAGTGGTACATTAAGAAACAATCCATTAGGTCCACCTTATTCCGACCATTCAAAAAAGCAGAAGTTCGTAGCAAACGGATAATTTTCTTCCACCGTCGATCATGTACAACGATGGCATTCCCCATATTAGCGTTCCTTACATTATGCTCCTCTAACTTAATTTTGACTAATTGAATGGTATTTAACACCTCTGGCCCTACCTCTACTTGGTCAATTAAGGAACTCCATTCTTCTAATTCCTTATTACTTAATTTAGCCTCGTCCCTTACCTCATCCTTATACACATCTTTGACATCCGTAATCATCGTCAAAAAGTTGTCGAACTTTTTGATATTACCCAATTCCAATCGGAGTAAAAAACGATCCCATATAGGTGCAAGGTTGGCATTTTTGGGAGGTAATTCATTAGAAGCGGTAATAATTCCTCTAATATTGACTTGCATATCTTTATCGCCATTTCTATAAATTTTCTCATTTAAAATGGTCAATAAAGCATTTTGGATAGCTGGCCCTGCCTTCCATATTTCATCCAAAAAAACAATATTCGCGCCTGGCAAATACCGATCTGTCAAGCGTTCATATTTATCTTCTTCTTTTAATTTCTGAATGGAGATCGGCCCAAATATTTCATCGGGGGTACTAAATTTACTCATCAAATACTCAAAGGATACCCCATCTAAAAAAGCATGCTTGAGTCGTCTAGCAATCAAACTCTTTCCCACACCGGGAGGGCCCAATAAAAAAATGCTCTCTCCTGCTACGGCACTCAACAAAGAGAGATTGACCGCTTCTTCTCGTTCATATAGTCCATCACTTAGGCTAGCCAATAGCTTTTTTACTTTTTCATGAACTGTTGTGGGTTTTTCTATCATTATATTATTCGTATTGAAATTGGTGTTTTTTTATTGATTAATGGCTGAAATCTGTGGGTGGCATCGAGCAGCAGATGGTGGCAGTAATTTAAAATCTAATCTAAGACAAAATAAGCTGTCTATTCCACCCACTTAGCCGCCTACAAGTACCAGCTATCGTTTCCATCTAATGAAAAGAGATAAAATGTAAAAGGTTTAGTAAATTATAATAAATTATTATCTTGTAGTCATTAGCGTTCAATTCTAAAACCATTTATTCAAAATATGGACAGACGAAAAATACTAAAGTATGTAGCTTACGCTACTGGTGCTGCCGTCAGTGCCCCACTGGCTAGTTCCTTACTAGTCAGTTGCCAATCAGACGCTGTCTCTACTATTTCTGACAGTGCCGCCACTAAACTTAGCTTTTTTAATAAAAAAGAATTTGCGGTGATTTCTGATTTGGTAGATATTATGCTACCCAAGACAGATAGCCCATCTGCGACAGAGGTAGGGGTTCATAGCATGATTGACCAGATGGTTGGAACTGCCTACCGACCAAAGGCTAAAGAAGAATACCAATCTAAATTTTCTGCTTTTTATAAATACCTCAACGATAAAGGGATAGCAGATATGGATGCAGCTGCAAAGATGGATGTATTAAAAACATTAGAACAGACAGCAGACGCATCTTTAAAAGATGCTAAAGATGGTTTTTTAAATTTAAGACAACAAACAATCGCTTATTACCTGACAACAGAAGAAATAGGCACTAAATATTTAAATTACTTACCCGTACCTGGCCAATATGAGCCATGTATTTCTCTAGAAGAAGCGGGTGGCAAAGCATGGGCATTATGAATTATAACGCAAAAGGAAAAGCCGAGGTCACCTATGATGCAATTGTCGTTGGGTCCGGCATTAGCGGCGGATTTGCTGCTATGGAACTATGTAAAAAGGGCTATAAAACCCTTGTTTTAGAGAGAGGTCGAATGCTTAAGCATGGGGAATACCCAACAGCTGGTTTAGACCCGTGGGATCTATCCAACCAAAATAGAGTAACCGCTGAGGAAACGGCTAAGCACTATTTTAAACAAGATCGTTTGAACTGGTGGGTAAGGGAAGATCATAAACATTTTATTAATAAAGATGACGAATATCCATACGACGAAGTAAAGCGGTTCGATTGGATAAGAGGACATCATGTAGGTGGTCGATCCCTGATGTGGGGAAGACATTGCTATCGCTGGAGTGATATTGATTTTGAAGCAAATGCTAAAGAAGGAATCGCTATAGATTGGCCAATCCGCTATAAAGATATTGAGCCGTGGTATGATTATGTAGAAACTTTTGTAGGGGTATCTGGTCAAAAAGAAGGCTTAAAGCAAGTCCCTGATGGAAAATTCCTACCTCCTTTTCCCTTAAACTGTGCCGAGCAACATATGCGAGAAGCGGTGGCTAAAGTCTACCCAGGTAGAGTCGTCACTCCTGGTAGAGTCGCTAATTTATCTCAGTATGATCCTGCCGTTCATAAAGGTAGTAGAGGCCAATGCCAGACTCGGAATAGATGCGTAAGAGGTTGTCCGTATGGTGCTTATTTTAGCAGTCTTTCCGCTACTTTACCAGTTGCTGAGGAAACGGGCAATTTAACGATCCGAGCAAATAGTATCGTTCATGAAATCATTTTCGATAAAGAGTTAGGAAAAGCAAGTGGGGTGCGCGTAAAAGATCGAGAAACTGGAGAAGAAATAGACTTTTTAGCTCGTATCATTTTCTGTAATGCTAGTACCGTTGGCACTACGGCTATTCTATTAAATAGCCGTTCTGATGAATTCCCTGATGGATTGGATACTAGTGGAGAGCTAGGCCATAATATGATGGACCACCATTATGGAATGGGCGCATCTGGTACTTTACCGGGTTTTGAAGATACCTATTATAAAGGTCGTCGACCAGGTGGTTTTTATATTCCTAGATTTAGGAATATTGATAAGGCTTCCCAGCGAACGGACTATGTTCGAGGTTTTGGCTATCAAGGACAAGCAGGCAGAGGGAATAATATACCACAAGGGGTACTTGGTGCAGATCTTAAGAAGACTATTTTTGAGCCTGGACCTTATCATATTAGTATGACTTGCTTCGGAGAATTATTGCCGTACCACGATAATAAGATGTTTCTTAATTTTGATAAGAAGGATAAACACGGTATGCCAATTATTACCTTCGATGCGTCGCTACGGGATAATGAAATGAATATGCGAGCCGATGGCGTTCAATGTGCTATCGAAATGCTAGAAGCAGCAGGTTGTAAGGATATTACTTCTTATAATGATGCAACTGCCCCTGGTGCCTGTATCCACGAAATGGGTACGGCTAGAATGGGTAAAGATCCTAATACTAGTGTTCTTAATAAATGGAATCAACTACATAAGGTGCCAAATGTTTTTGTAACGGATGGTGCTTGTATGACTAGTGCGGGTACGCAAAACCCAAGTATCACTTATATGGCATTGACTGCCAGAGCAGTGGATTATGCACATAAGCAGGTGAATGATGGAAAGTTGTAGGTTGATGTTTTAGATTTATTAAAATAGCGGCTTTCTTATAGAGGGGGCCGCTATTTTTCGTTAAAATGTAATTGGATAAGGCAGTTTAACTGTAGCATAATT
>CALJIY010000523.1 GCA_937973945.1 uncultured Saprospiraceae bacterium
TCTACCCCCTAGATGTCAGCAAGTTTTTAAGATGAACCGCTTTGATGGCAAAAAGAATAAAGCTATAGCTGAAGAATTAGGCATTTCTATACGAACCGTGGAAACACAAATTAGTTATGCTTTAAAGCAACTAAGAGCCAATTTACCAAAAGAATTATTGTTATTTTTTATACTTCAGCAATTTATTTTTTAAAACGATACGTGTGTTATTAATGACAGTAGTCTTATACCTGAATACTGCCTTTTAGCAAAATAATTATGGAAAATAATGATTTATATGAGGACTTAATGATTCGAGTGCTAGATGGTGGTGCTACGAAAGCAGAAGAAGCACAGTTAAAGGATTGGTTAAAAGAAGATAGATCGAATCAACAAGCTTATGAGGCATTTCAAAAAATTTGGAATGCAGTGCCTGATGTCCCCTTGTTAAATGACCTAGAGGTGTTGGAAGATTTGAAAAAAGTGAAGGCCCAGGGGGAACGAAACATTAAAGCCCAAGACACACCTCCAAAAGCGAAAGTGATCTCTCTTTCTTTTTTACGGAAGATAGCTGCCGTGTTATTACCTTTAGTAATAGTTGCCATAGGCGTATCGCTTTATTTTAATAAAGATGCTAATGCACCAATTTTGTTAAGCGATGGCACAAAGGTATGGCTCTATCAGGATGCACAATTGGACTATCCAAAAGATTTTGAAGGAGCAACAAGAGTCGTTACCTTAAACGGAGAAGCTTATTTTGATGTAGCCAAAGATGCTACGAAGCCCTTCATTATAGAGGCGGGTGCGGCAACTATTAAAGTATTGGGGACCTCTTTTAATGTGCAAAGTTCTATAAAGCAAACGAATGTGATTGTTAACTCTGGTAAAGTAGCCTTATTAGCGAAAGACCAAGAAGCTATTGCTGTAGAATTAACGAAAGGAGAGAAAGGGATTTATGAAAATGGTACTGTTCAAGAAACGATAAATACAGATAAAAACTATCGCTCTTGGCAAACTGGCATTTTTGAATTCGATGGGACTATGCCTATTACCGAAGTGCGTCGACAATTAGAAAAATATTATGGCACTATTAAATTAAATATCTCGGCTAATAAGGACTGTTTGTTAGAAGCTAGTTTCAACAAAGAAAAATTGAGTACGGTTATGGACATTATTAATAGTAGTTGTGGGTATTAATAAGACTTTAAAACATAGCATCGTATTTTGTTTATTCTTTTTCTTGGTAACAGGAGGGGTACATGCCCAGGCTGTTTTAGAAAAAATAGTTGACCTAAGCGCAGAAGAACTTCCTTTAAGTGCTATACTGGATACATTGGCGATACAATGTGCTATTCAATTTACCTACGATAAAAATCAAATTCCTACCCAAAAGAAATATTCTATTCATATAGAAAATGCGACCTTAGGTGAAGCGCTGCAACACCTATTTCATGATTCCTCTATTCAGTATCAAGCCAATGGTAGTTATCTGACATTGAGTAGATCCACCATTCCCTATTATACCGTAAGCGGTTTTATTCGAGATGCAAAGAGTGGAGAAACTTTATTAGAAGCAAATGTATTTGACCTAAAATATTATCGAGGTTGCAGTAGTAACGAATATGGTTTTTATAGTTTATCGCTTCCTGAAGGGCAACATGTGATTAAGACTACTTATGTGGGGTATCAAGATGGAATTGATACGCTCGCCATCTATAAGAATGAACAACGGGACATTTTAATGCAATTAGGAAATGAGTTGACGGCAGTCATCGTTGATGGTCAAATGAATCAGGAAGAAAGTATTGCAGAGATATTAAAAAACCATCCTACAAACGGCGAACGAGTTGATATTGATAAGGCGCAAGCTATTCCTAGTTTAATGGGAGAGCGAGATGTTTTGAAATATTTACAACTGCTACCAGGTGTTGTTTCTGGTGGCTTAGGTGGAAATAACTTGTATATACGTGGTGGGAGTCTAGATCAAAATTTAATACTACTAGATGATGTTCCCCTCTATAACGTCAATCACCTATTTGGATTGGTGTCTGTATTTAACGGAGATATTATCCATAGTGCCAAGACTTATGTAGATGGTTTTCCAGCTCGATATGGTGGTCGGCTTTCCTCTATTATAGATATTCGAACTAAAGATGGTAATAAAGAAGATTTTCATGGAGGCGCTTCTCTAGGTTTATTGACAGGTACTGCATATCTGGAAGGACCGATACAAAAAGGAAAAAGTTCTTTTTTGTTATCTGCTCGTAGAACATGGCTAGATGTTTTGCTAAGGCGTTTAAACTTAAATCCTGTAGCTGATTTTTATGATATAAATGCAAAGACCACCTTTCAGATTTCTCAGAAAGATCGATTGCATTTTAGTTTTTATAGAGGAAAGGATCATTTTTCAGATGATCTTGATCCTACGTTTTTAAAAGAAATATTTTCTAATGATTGGAGTAATACAGCCTTTTCGATTCGATGGAACCGACTGCTGACGAACCAGCTTTTTGTAAATACCACCCTATTAAGAAGTAGCTTTAATTATAATATATTTTTTTCACAAGAACTGGATGTAGCGAAGAAAAACAGTACTACCTTTTTATACGAATCCTTTATTCAGCAATCTGTTTTAAAAACAGATTTCACATTTCTCCCAAATGCTAAACACGCTATTCGCTTTGGGACACGCTATCATTTTTTACAAAATAAAGCAGGTCAATTAGAAAGGCAATATGTAGTTGGGGGAGTAAGGGATACCTACATCAATGGCGCAGATCTAACAACTGCACATCAAGGAACTTTATACCTAGAAGATGAATTCCAATGGCATACCTCTTTTTTATTACATAGTGGAATACATGTGGTTAATTATACAACGGATCAAAAAAGTCGATGGTATCCACAAATTCGTTTGCGAATGACTTATGGCATGAATAATAAAAACTATTGGTCGTTGTCTTATTCGGATATGATGCAACATGCGCATTTATTGGATAACACTAGTTTGGAATCCAATAATAATAAATGGGTATTGGCTTCTGAAAATGCACCACCCACTACGGCTAGTCAGGTCGCACTTAATTTCCAATCTTTATTTCAAAATGCATGGAAATTTAAAATAGGAGCCTACTATAAAAAGATGAAAGATTTACGACGTTTTAAGGAAGGAAAAAATATTTTTAATAGTGTAGAAGATAATGTAAAAGGGTGGGAAGAAAGCACCGTGAGTGGCATTGGCAAAACCTATGGGTTAGAAGTATTAGTAGAAAAAACGAAAGGCTCTACTGGAGGACGCGTGAGTTATACCTACGCTAAGAGTCAAAGAAAATTTGAGAACTTCATTCAAACGGATTACTTTCCTTATCAATACGATCGGCGACATTCTTTAAATTTATTACTAAGCCATTCCTTTAAAAAGAAAAACAATATCAATAGGCAACTTCATGCAGTTTGGACGTATGCTTCAGGCAACTGGTTGACCCTGCCGCAACAAATATTTACTAGTACAGACGGCATTCCATTGCCCAAGATAGATGCTGTTAATAATTATCAGCTGCCTGCTATACATCGATTAGATATTTCTTTTATGCGCAGCCGAAAAACACAGAACGATTTTGAGCATACTTGGAATTTTGGGATTTATAATGTCTATGGGCAAAACAATCCTTATACTGCGGAATTACAATACCCAAATTCCTCTACTGATTTTGAATTGTTTGGTAACAATCTTTCTGTTAGCCCTATTCCGTATGTTACTTATGGGTTTAAGTTTTAATTTAGATCGGCGAGATTCACGTTTACTAAGCCTTCAAGGCTTAGTAAACGTATATCCAAAGAACCAGGAAACTACAACTCCCGAGGCGCCACCACCTTTACCCATTGCCCTTCCGAACGAGCAAGGATTGTATTATCATACATCGCTTCACAAGTGATCGCAGGCAAATAATATTGGCCTTGATAGGCCGCATTTAATTGAACCATATAAGTATGGGTCTTCTTTTTATTAATGTCAAAATAGGCATAGACGCGGTCGTCTTTTACGTCCAAATATTCAGGTGTATTAGCATCTTTAAAATAATCAATATTGCTCATTCGCGTATTGAGGATTTCCCAACCAGAAGGAAACACTTGCGTCAAGGCCATCTCTTCATATTTGATTCCTCTATTGCCAGGATTAGAAACCGTCACCTTGGCTGCAAAATCTGTTCCTTGTGGGATTTGCGTTGGATCAATAGCCTCGCCTTTTAAATCAACAAATTGAACGCTCATATCTAAATCCTCTTCGTCACTCGTCTCTTCTCCCATTAATGGTTGACCATTAATGATAATGGTTGCATATAAAATCCCATCGCTGTTGTTGGTGACTTTTAGTGTTTTATTATTATTCCCATCTACTGGGATATCGATATTCATAATAGGCTTATCCGAACCAGCATCTTGCGCCGATTGATTGCCTACTTTATAATTGAAATTATAAGATTTTCCAACAGCGGTATTCCCTACTAATTTGCCTACGGCTAATAAAGAATAGGCAACTGTTTGAGTGCTATACCAAGAACCAGAATTTAATTGCTTAGACATGTTCTTGACCACCCTGCCTGCTCTTTCGTAATCTTTCATTAGCACTAATGTTTCTAAAATCATTGCCTCATCTCTTAATCCTGACCCATAGGAATAAGCTAATTCTTTGTAAGGCTTTACAGTAGTTGATAGCTCTTTTACTAATGCTTCTGCTACTTCTAATCTTCCTGTCTGGGCATAGGCAGCCGCTAATCGCCACTTAGCTTGGTCTTTTAAATTGTTAGTTTCTCGAAGTCGATTCATTGCGCCCATTTCAGGAGCGTTTGCTAGGGCTAAGGTGTATAAGCGATAGGCTTGTTGAATATCATCATTATATCTGGTATTTCTAGTCCAGCTATTAGCCTGCCTTTTTTGATAGCGCTTCCAATTGTCTAACAAATTAGGCGGTAGGGTATAGCCAAGAGCTTTGGCTTCTATTAGAAAATGCCCTGCATAGCTAGTGCCCCAATCACTTGTATAACTGTTACCCGGCCAGTAGCTAAATGCGCCACTAGACAATTGGAATTTCTTCAATTGCTCAATGCCTGCTTTGATATTTTCTGTACTTCGATCTTGCTTTTGTTGATCTAACTCCATTAGCTTATTAACATAGAGTTGTGGGAAAGCAGAAGAAGTGACTTGTTCTATACATCCATGTGGATAACGCAATAAATAATTTAAACGGTTACCGATGTCAATAGGTGGGATATTGGCAATTTCTAAAATACCTGTATTCGTGCCTTCCATTCCAATCGCTTCATAGGTAGTATTCCATACTTCTCCTGGTTGGAGTACTTTTTCTTTAATGCTATTGACATAAGGATTTGGATTGTCAATGGCTAATTCAATATCATGGGTAGCTACTTCCCCATCTCCAGAAACTTCCACTTTAAATTTGGCAATTCCTGTTGCTTGTTTGACGGCAATGTCGAAATTAACGACAGATTCTCCTGGCTTTTCGAAAGTGATATTTTTGGTACTCCCTCCTACAATATCGACAATGCCGCTCGTTTCTGTCACCTTTATTGTTACGTTTTTGATCTTATCTTCCATGGCAAAAACAGTGACAGGTAGTGTTAGTTTTTCTGTAGGACTTAATACCCTCGGCAAGGTCGCTAAGGTCATCAATGGTTTCTTTACAGGAGTAGTAACTTCTGCTTCTCCGTATGCACCCTTGTTAGCAGCAACGACCATTGTTCGTACAGATCCTACATAATTAGGCAGTGTTATTTGATGCGTAGCGGTACCTCGTTCTAAATAAAATGGACCAAGATGTCGAACCACTGCTTTAAAGCGATTGGCCTTATCGGGTTGCTTAGTAGCGGCTAATGCACCATCTCCTCCTATTGCCAAGACTCTTTCCAACTGCGTGCCATGTGCGCCTAAGATATAATCATACACATCCCAAGTCTTAACGCCTAATGCTTCTCTTGCATAAAATGTATTCCATGGGGTAGGGGTTTTAAATTGGGTTAAATCTAGTAAACCATCATCGACCATCGCTATTGTATAAGCCATTGGTTGATTAGATTTTTCCGATACTTTTACAGAAATGGTCTGCTGCGGTTCTAGCACTTTTGGCATATCTAATTGCGGTTCTAGTCTAGTAGCTTTATCCTCTACATTGATTGGTACTACGCCGTATAATCGAATCGGTAAATCATTTTTTACTTGAGCATGAGGTTGTAATAAAGACACATTCGCATAGACCGTTGGCGTCATCTCTGCTGTTGCATAAAAACTAAATTTAGTTTCGCCTGCTTTGGTATCTGTCCAATAAGTTTCTATAATACGATTACCAGATTCTATAGAGATTAATGCCCGCCCATCTTCACTAGAGGGAATGCTTAATTCTACGGATTCCCCTACTTGGTATTTGTCTTTGTCTGCTGCAAATCGAAGCATGGCAGCTGCTTTTCTATTTTGCCCGCCGTCATCTTCGTCTTCATACCAAGGAGAACCTGCGTAGAAAAAATCTCCTGAACAATGCCCACTTTGTGCATCACATACTCGTACTAAATACCTGCCCCAATCTGGAACTGTTGTGGTCCAAGTAGCCATACCTTTAGAATTGGTGCGGATGGAACCTTTATCTATTGCCCCATAGTGTTGGGCAGAATTGTATTGAGCAATGTTGTCTCGACCACTATCCCACCACCATCTCCAATCGACTTTGTATACCCCTACTTTTAAATTTCTACTTGGGAGTGCTTGTCCATTCTCGTCGACCGCAATAAATTCAATTTCGCCTGCACGATTAATTTTTAAACGCTTTTCACCATATTTATTTTTCTTTAGAAAGATACCCGTATAGGCAGTATATGGACTATAAGGCATAGAGAAATTATTAGTACTAAAGTCTCCTCCTGTTTCAAATGCTTTGGTTTGGAAATTACAACGTAGTTTTCCTGGTGCTACATTTTTGCTAGTTAATTTTGCACTAATACTAGCCATGCCATCACTGTCCACTTGATCTTCAAAAATGACCATCGGTTCTGGATTATACCTCCTAGCAGGATCATCGAATTCGTATTCTTTATAATTATCAAAAGTGGTGTTGATGGCTTTAACTTGTGCTTCTACTCTTGCTTTAACGTTTTGTGCAGGGGCGCCATGTAACCAATTGATTTGTAGATTTCCTGATACTTTTTCATTTTGAACCTGTAGGGTCTTAGCATCACCAAAATCCAATTTTACTTTTAAACGATTCGGCTTGACGGTTTCTATTTTTAGATTTTTGCTGAATTTTGCTCCTCCAATAGCTACCTTGGCAACCCAATTTCCTGTCGGGGCATCAGTGCTAGTACTCGTCGCCATTGGGTAGATATTATTGACATTCTTGGAACTAGTCCATTGCTGTGCTACCTGACCTTTAGGGTTAATGAGCGATATGGAGATTGGATGATTAGTAGGAAGCTTCTGTGTTTTGTCCTCTAGTATGAAATTTAAGAAAATAGAATCTCCCGGTCGCCAGACGCCTCTTTCGGCATAGATAAAACCTTTCAATCCTTTTTGAGGACTTATTCCAGATACATCAAATCGACTTAAAGACAAGGAACTGCCGTCCATCATTTTTAAATACCCTTTTTGGTTTCCTTTTTTGGCAACTACTACAAAAGGTGTTCCCGCTAAATCTATCCGCGCAATGCCCTCACTATCTGTTGTGGCCGTGCTAATGAGTTGTTGCTGGTAATCATAAAAATCTAATTGTACGCCAGCTTCCTGTTGGGTTGTCTTAATATCGGCTACTGCTACTATGACCTTATTATCTTTTCCCCTTTTGGCAATAATTCCCAAGTCTGAGGCAATGACCATCCGCCTTTGGAATCGAGAGGAATTATAATAAGCATGATAACAAGGCTTATCTCGTTGATTCCAGTTGTAGTTTGAACTATTACCCTCTATCCCATAATAACTATCTAAAATGCTTTTTGGAGTCGTTTCCTTATTGAATGGATCATCTATCAAGGTTAATTCATTATCAGTACTTTTTTGATCATCACAAGAATAAGTCGTATAGGATTTTCTAAAACCAATTCTGACTTGATAAATGGCATTTGGGTCATTATCAATTAGCGGTTTCAAATCGAATGCGTAACGCGTCCAAGTTTGGCTATTGCTGGAAGGACCTAATTCTGTTAAGCTGATCTTTTTTTGTAAATATATTTTTCCAACACGAGTAAGATCGTAATCTCCACTTAGTTCGTTTGTCTGTAAAAATTGAAGGATATTATCATTGTAAATTCTAAAAATTTCGATATCTACGGCATTCAAACTAACTGCTTCAAATGGAAATAATAGGCCTTCAGAAGTGGGGACAATGGTTCCATTACCTACTAAACGAACGGCAGGTTTTACATCTTCGATACTAAAATTGAAGGTACTCTTCTTAGTCAATCGTCCACCCATCTGATTCTTGATGCCTTCATCAATTTGGAGACTATAGCTACCTGTTATCTTGTCTGCAGGATAAACCCGAACTACATTTCCATCTACTATATATTTTAATCCCCTTGTATAGTTTTTGATAGACACCAGACCTTTTAGTTCTTGTGTTTTTAGAATAGGGTCTGAAAAATTAATCAAGATATGTGGGTCTCCTTCTTTACTAGTATTGACACTTAATACTTTGAAATCGTTGATTGCGGGAACAGCTATGGTCCTGCTTCCTTTGTCTTTGATATTCAGCGGACTAGCATTCCAATTTAGTTCTATTTCAGATGCAGCCTCTTCTCGTTGAACTTCCTTAATAATGAAACGATGTTTAGCACCACCCTCCAAATCAATCCAAGTAATTGGTAAGTCTCGTCCATTTTGTTGCGCACTTAATGATTGCTCGATTAAATTAGTAGGTACTTGATCAGAAGTATTAATCGTTCCAATCAATTCCTGTGATGTTGACTTTTGGTCTACTGTTTTTAAGCCATCTACCAATAAATCAAAACGTAAAGGTTTTGTCCTAAAGTTAAAGACAAATGCACTAGCTTTTCCTTTAGCCTCTGAAAATAATTTTTGTAAGGCTACCGTGACATGGTAAGTCTCGTCAGATGAAAAAGTTTCTTCTGGTTTAAACAGAATGGTTCTGGTGTCTTCCCATACGGCACTACCTGCTATACTTGGCTTAATTTTGAAGATCGCTTTATCAACAACAGTACCTATTTGGTTGGTGCTAATAACTTCTTGTGTAAATCTAGTTCGGATTGGTGTCGATTTGGTGATCACGCCTGAGGTATAGGCATATACATAAGAACTTACATCAGAGATAGAAGAAGTTGTTTGCTTGTTTTTGCAAGCCGTGATACTAAGAACTACTAAACTTAATAACAGTAACGTAAGTGAAGTGATGGACGTGGTTTTCTGCATGATGGTTTTCCTTGAAAGTGTATAAGGCGTTTATGTGTCTGCTGAAGGGCTGAAAAGTGGAATGTTTAGACGTTTTTATAGCGTTAGTCTTAAACGAAATTAAGGGTGGATAGATTGTTTTACATTTATAAAGTATGAAGATAGAAGTAATTTTTGAGTAATACAAAGAGCTATTTTAAAATACATTACACTTTGTATTTATTGATAAAACAAATATGGAATAATATTGGATACAGTTAATGTTTTTAGCCCTCCTTAAATGCTTCATTTTTATTAGAGAAAACCATTATAAAGGCTTAATCACTCCCTGTTTAAGTCACTTTTATAGAAGAAAGTGACATTCCCTTCTCTTATTATTTCTTTTGAAATAGAATCCATTACTTTTAAAATGATAAAATCTTTATGGAATACGGTAAGTACTCTAGGGATTGATGAAACGGTCCTTGAACGGGAAGGCATTAAGATAAAATTACTGAATCAAATTTTTGGACTTTCTTTTTTAGCAGGTGTCATCTTATTTATACTTAGTTTAATTTTCTCAGGTATTACGTATGTTTTATTACTCAATACTTGTATATCGGTATTCTCACTTTTTATTTTCTTTTTACATTCTCGACGACATTTTAATTTAGCAAGAAATGTTGCCTGTTTATTATTTCCTGTTCTTGTGTGTTTTATTATAATTAAGGATGGTGGATCTAATGGGCAATCCAAAATATTTATCACTTGTACTTTATTATCTCTGATTCAATATGAAAATCAGAAAATAATGAATTTAATTTCTTTTAGTTTCATTCTGATTTTAACTATTTTTTCAGCTAGCTATATCGATTATTTCGAATTAACAGATCATGAATCCCGACATCTTTTAGGAGATACTATTATAACACTTATAGGTATTTTCACAGTTAAGTTTATCGTAACTGTTTATCAAAAAGATATTAATGCTTATGGTCAACGACAAACGAAATTTGTTAAAAAATTAAAATTAAAAAACGAGGAATTAGAACGGTTTGCCTATATCACCTCTCATGATCTGAAAGAACCTGTTCGGAATATTCAAAGTTTTGCAATGGTCTTGAAGAAAATGCTTGGAGAGAAAGTCAATGAAAATGAAACAAAGGTGATAGACATTATTGATAATTCTGCCAATCGCATGTCAGTAATGATAGATTCTATTCTAACCTTTTCAAAGCTGGACCAAGACAAACTGCCAATGGAAGAGGTAGTTTTAGAAGAACTCTTAGTAGACTTTAAACAAACACATAATAAATTATTACTAGATAGAAGAGTGATTATTCAATCTAAGAATCTACCCGTATTATCAGGTAATAAACTATATCTATCCCTATTATTTCAAAACTTATTAGAAAATGCTATTAAGTACAATGAATCTGCTACTCCTACAATTGATATAAGCTATCAAAAGAAGGAAGATTATGGGAGTATACGTGTCACAGATAATGGTATAGGTATAGAAGAGGAATTTAAACAGTATGTGTTTGAACCATTCCGTAGACTTCATAGTCGTGGTAAATACGAAGGTACGGGCTTAGGTTTATCTATTTGTAAGAAAATAATAGAATCTCATTCAGGGACTATTGAATTGGAATCAAATGAAGGAATAGGTTCTACCTTTATTCTTAATTTTCCTCATAGTTTTCAAAAGAATTAGAACCTAATACATATACTAAAATGATAAAATATTTATGGCGTACTTTAAGTTCAATTGGGCTTGATGCTACAGTGCCAATACGGGAAGGTATTAAAGTGAGATTACTGAATCAAATTGCAGGAATCGCACTTCTTACGACTACCATACTAGGTACGCTTACTTTAGTATTGGAAGAAGATCCTATTTATATTTTAATGCAGAATATACAAACTGCTCTATTTGCTTTTTTTGTTTTCGGTCTACATTATAAGAAATTCTTTACACTGGCTAGAAATATTGCCTGTTTGACTTTTCCTTTTTGGGTATGTTTCATTATCATGAAAGATGGAGGTATTATAGGGCAGTCTAAGATATTTATTCTTTGTACTTTACTAGCGCTTATTCAATA